>DAINRK010000663.1:0-2647 GCA_036741855.1 Anaerolineales bacterium | reverse complement strand
TGTAGAGGAGGGCGCCGTGTAATAAACTTTGACCTGCACCTGATCTACAGAAATCGTGATGCCGGTTCCGGTGGTCCCGACACTGGTGAGTTTCACCATGAAATTATTGCTGGTGAAATCGCCAGCGGTCCAGGTGCGGCCCCATGTATTTGTAGGTCCACCGAGCGTGTTTAATGATTCCGTACCAGTTAAAGCGGTAGTCAACGCGGAGGTGTAATTCGTCCCACCATTGTAGGATAATGCCACGTTAGCCTGTAATCCAGCAGTGAAGCCTTCTACGATCACTGAAATACCGTCAATCGTGGAGCCGCCCGGGATGCCGGGGATATTAAAGCTGCTGAGTTTAAGTTGTTTGTTGGATTTCTTAGCAATAGCGAACAAATTATCTGATGCAAAACTGTAGCTAATGTTCGTCCAGCTCTTACCGGGCGTCGAAGCCGTGCTAGGCGAGGAAAAACCAGAGTCGAAGGCAAATACTGTAGAAACCGTTAGGCTTGCCAATACCAGCAAAGTAATCATAATTACAATAGCTCGAGTAAAAATCGACAATTGGCTAATTGAGGATCTAGATTGCATAAATTTTCTCCATAGGTCAAGTTTGGCTTACACTTCTGTAAGCACCATGTCATGACGCCTTTCAAAAATGACAGTTACAACTGCGCAGTCGCAAAAGGGTTTCAAAGGAGAATTACAGGTCGCAAGAATCCGCATTTTGGTCACAATCCATCCCAAAAGAGCGATCTCGAATTGAAAAGAGCCTTGCTTTGAGAGCAAGACTCTTTAATCACTTGCGGGGTTGAATGAAGGACGCAGTTGGGACTCATTCCCCCCCATAGCGGGCGAAGTAGGCCTGGCATCTTGCCCTGCGTCGCTCTAACCTGTACGCTTCAATTTCATAATGATGTTACGATCGCTATATGACCACGACGATTGCTCAAGCCTGTCCCAATGTTGCGTTTATAAAATACTGGGCAACCGCGATAACACATTACACCTCCCCATGAACGGCTCCATCTCGATGAACCTGGATGGTCTATACACGCGTACTACGGTCAGCTTTCAGCCATCAATGCCTTTCGGTGATAAGTTCGTGAACAGACATGAAATCTTGAAGACATTCTAATAGGGCATGGTATATTACTTGACATATCTTGAACTCCCTATTGATTTTTAGGATGTTCTTTTGTAAAATGAATCCCATCATAGCCTGTGTTGAACTATGATGATCAACACCAAAACATTCTTTCCCCGCTATCTTCAAATCAAATGGCAAATCGAAGCGCAGATCAGCTTTAGTATGCGGCGACCGATGGATTGTATTCAGCAGTAGAAAACATGGCGCATCCTATGACTGCTCTTGACCAGTACCTACAGGCGATCACGGAACTTCAGGCGCGCATTGTGGAGAGTCAGCGCGACCTCTTAATCGAAGTTGCGGAGAGAATGGCCGAAACCACGCGAAGAGATCAACGCATCTTTCTTTTCGGTACAGGCCATTCCCATCTACTGGCTGAGGAAGCATTCTATCGCGCCGGTGGACTGGCAAACGTCGTACCAATTTTGACCGAACACTTCATGTTGCATCATTTGCCAGCTTTGGGTTCACGCCTTGAACGCACGCCTGATTTGGCGGATATCATCCTCAATCGATATGCGCCTGACCTAGGAGAGATGCTATTTATATTTTCGAATAGCGGAGTCAATCGTCTGCCGGTTGAAATGGCATTGCGCGGACGTGAAAGGAAAATGCTTGTTGTGGGAGTATCCTCATTTGCGTATGCCCGTCAAGCTCCGCTTTCTGATTTGGGATTGCGTCTCGATGAAAGCGTGGATTTGGCGCTGGACAACGGAGGTATTCCCGGCGACGCGCTGCTTGAGCTGGCAGATTTTCCCTGGCGCGTCGCTCCCTCCTCCACAGTGATCGGTGCACTGATCTGGAATTGTCTGGTTTCTGAAACGGCTCGCCTCCTACTAAATTCTGGGATCACACCTCCGATATTTGTCAGTATTAACGTGGCCGGCGCAGCGGAACATAATCAGGCTCTTTTGGAAAAATGGCGTCCGCGAAATATTCATTTGTAAACATATATGTCATCCTCTGTTGAGAACTTCGCTATTGGCATTGATATCGGCGCAACCAAGATCGCTTCTGTCATCCTCTCAGCGGCGGGAGAACCTGTCGATACATCACAGATGCTAACGCTTCCTGACGAAGGCATGAAGGCTGTATTTGATAAAGTGGCAGACCAAATTTTAGATCTTGCAGGGCAAAAACCGGGAGCCGTGGTCGGTGTCGGTATTGGATCGCCCGGTAAAGTGGATTCAAGCCGAGGCATAGTATATGACGCGGTCAATCTTGGATGGAAAGAAGCGAACCTTATCGAAGAGATATCCAACCGTATTGGCCCAAGCCTGCCGGTCTGGATCCAAAAAGATACGAATCTAAATGCGCTCGGTGAATATTATTTTGGAGCCTGCCAGAACTGCACAGACTTTGTGTACATTGGCGTTGGCTCCGGGTTGGGTGCGGGAATTATCAGCAATGGTCATCTCATTACAGGCGGTGACTGGTATGCCGCCGATATAGGACATTTGTCTATCAACCCGGATGGTCCCCTATGCGTCTGCGGTGGGCGCGGATGTGCCG
>DAINRK010000662.1:0-2662 GCA_036741855.1 Anaerolineales bacterium | reverse complement strand
ACTCGGCAAGGTGCCAGAACTCGGATGGATAACCACTGGCACTGCAGTACACCTCAAGGAATTGCCTCTTGAGGCCTGGTAGCCAACTGGCACAAGGAACGGGTCGCCCACGGTTTTTGAGGGTCTCTTTGATCTGCATCTGTTGTAATGTGGCCAAAAAAGTGCCAACATCGACTGCAGGGTCTGCCATACCACCGTGGTCAAAATCCAGAAGGACAATCTGCTGGTTGTTGATAAGGAATTGGGCGGGTTTGCAATCGCCATGAACTAGGCAGGTAGTAGCTCCCCATAGATCTAATGTGTCAAGCCAAGCCGAAAGCGCATCCGCTAGTTTGATAATATTATTGCTCAGCCCTGGATCAACCTGACCAATCTCAGCTCCCCGTTTTTTGAATCGCACAAGCTCGGAGCGAATGGAACGCTCTTTACCTGCAACCACACCACTGCTATTGTGGAACGCTGCAAGCGCCGCGGCTGCCATCATCGTGCCAGCGAAACCACGCGGATCACAGACTTTGGTATCGCAGCTCATCAGGTTTTCTAACGAGACTCCCGCGATAGGATCTTGCAGCACCATGGCTAAATCAGGTAGAAAAGCGGAAGCAGTAGCAAAGGAAATAAGGCCATCCTTCGCCGGCACGGAACTGGAGAGTGAAAGCATCTGCTGGTAGACAGACCTGGCCTTCCCGAGATCGTGGTAAATCTTGCCATACAATACTCGGTTGTATATCGCCCCAGATTCTTTTTCCCGTAGCCACACGTGCAGCTGCACAGTGCACCGTCTTCCCGGGCGGAAGCGCAACAGCTTGACATCGCAGCGCAGAACTCGGGCAGCGTTAGCCTGAAATTCGGGCAGCGCTTCTGCCAGCGCCGCCGAAACCATCTGAGGATCAAGTGCTTTCGCCAAGCTGGGCAAGGCGGGGTCATTGGGAAAGCGATACACCCGCATACCTAGGGAGGGAATGACTTTTGTCGTCTCGGGAATCTGGCTCTCGTTTGAATCCCACTTATATTCGCCAATGACCAGGTCGTCTCCCAGTTGGTAGAGGATTCGGCAGTAGTTGCCTGGCTCATATTTTGTATCCAGGATACGACATTCATAGGATCGGCCCCTGCTACGAGAAGTACCATTTTGACCTTCAATGTGCTCCATCTCAAGTTCAAACAACTGTTCCAGAAGCGGTCCCATCAGCCGAGGACGCAGCGCGATGGCAACTTGTTCGTTCTCTGATATGGACTGTTTGTGGGCCGAACGCGAGGTCACTTTTTCAATCATTATGGAAATCTTTCAATCTACGTGCGAAAAAAATTGCAATCTAACAAAATCAGGTATAAAGAATTAGATGCCGCGTAGGAGATCATCTTAAAATTCCTACGCGGCTTAAAGGCCTCCTCAGCGATCTAGTCTTACCCTTAAAATTCTTGCTATATCCAGATCTGCGCCGAGCTTGATACAAGATTTTTTGCGTTCAAAGAGCCATCAAAATGAGTGCGAAAATATTATAATGATGTTGATAATCATTGTCAATGAACCGCGTTCGGTCAAATAAGAGGTTTGATTTTTATCCTCCGTCTACAAGAAATATTGGGCCTTTATGACCGCGTGGATGATCGAGCGAGCTGCTAAGGCGCTTGATAAAGCAGTAAAGGTTTGATATCTCTATACTTAAAAAATCTCTAAGCATCTTAAAGATAAGATGCTTAGAGATGGGGATGTGATCAGTACACTGTATTTATGGACTGACGATGGGGAAGAGATCCACAGATGGGCTGCAAGACATAAGTCCTTCAGAATAGGAGACCCAACCTGGCGCATCGCTCCCTTCTATTCTTATTTGGATCCATTCCCGGTTGGGGCTTGTGCCCAATGGCTGGAGCGTATCGCCTGCTGATAAGACAGCAAGTTGAGCAAATGTTTTGCTGGGTCCACTCCGGACATTAAATGTCCCTTCGTTGATGTTACATATCAAATCTAGTTGGGCATCTCGGATATCAAATTTATCGTAATGGATATGGATCTTAGGGTTGTCAAGGCTCTCAGCATACAAGCCGACTTCTCCACTTGGATACGTAGAATCAGTCACTTGACCCACGAGATGATCATTGATGTGCAATAGAAAACTGGAGCCCAGGGCATCCACACGCAGGAGGTCAGCCGTATCCCGATCATGGATGCTGTCATCGGTGCCTTCTTTTAGGGTCTCCACCCCTCCTGGAGAAATCTTCAACATCTCCCATGTCTTAGAGGCCGGGGAGATGGTGAATGCATAATACTGGTCACCGGAGCGACGGAAAGCCAGACCATAACGAAAATCGCCGCTGGGATCCGTTTTTGCGGCAACCGCAAAGACTTGTAGCTCGAGGGTGACATCCTCATAACTTTTCTTGTTGGGTTCGCTAATGGCCACTTTGGAGTTGGGACTGGCGATTTCGATGTGGTACCATTCCGGTCCATGGTAACCAACGAAATAATTGCCCAATTTCGCATCATCCCAGCCCGTACCAGGATTTGTAAAGGCGTCTTGAAATAATGGACTCTCGCCTGTGGTTGTGGGAGGCTGCGATGTTGGTGTGACTTTGTCGCCAGCTGGAGTGGGCGAAGCAGCCTCAGCGATTGCTGAAGGAACGGGCGGTGATGTTGGCGGGACTACCTGACCAGTAC
>DAINRK010000661.1:0-2668 GCA_036741855.1 Anaerolineales bacterium | reverse complement strand
GATGTCATTGCATCCTATGAAAGGGCCGGGCGGGAGTTGAGCACAGTCATTAAACCCGGTTCGAAAATTTACTGGGAAGGACGGCTTCTATCGATCTTTCTGTATCTGCCTACTGTGCAAATCTATCCTCCACAAATGAATCATGTTCATTCATTTTATAAAGGTGGAGATGCTGATACTCTGTTCCGCTTTAGCCACTGGAACGAGGATCTGGCGCGTAAATGGCTTGAAGAGGCCGACTATATTATGCTCCAAAATACCGAGCGAGTTTACTTGACTGATGAGATGCTGGAGTCGGGGGATTATGTAAAAGTGATGGCTTCTCCCAAGGCAGAAAGATGCCGCTGGCAATCTGTGATCAATGTTTATCAACGAGCTGAGCCATAAATAGAGAGATTCACATCCGGGAGCGCAAAAGGCGCGAAGGATGTTTCAAATTTTTCTTCGCGTGCTTGATGGTTCAACAACGTTACTCTCCGTGAGACTTTCCTTATTTAGAGAATTAATGAATCGAGAAAGACTTGCCCGCTGGCGTGAAGATAATCTCTTGCGCCGTGTACTCCGTAATAGTAGTTACCTGTCCAGTAGTAATGCTGTTTCAGGTTTGCTTGGTTTGTTACAGGGAATCCTTGCTACGCGCTTGATCGGTGTGGATGGTTATGGTCTTGTCAATGCCACTATCGTGACCTTTGCTTCCAATGTCAACAACCTGCTCTCGTTTCGGATGAGCGAGGCGATGGTCAAATTCTATGGTGATGCTTTGCAGTCTGGGGAAAAGGAACGTGCCGCCGCAATTGCAAAAGGGATCGGTCTTATCGAGGTGGCAACATCAATTCTCACGTATTTGATATTGATCCTACTTACGCCCTGGGCGGCACGCTCACTTGGCAAGGATATAGAGACCGCTCCGCTTTTTATGTTTTATGGTTTGGTGATCCTTGGAAATCTTGTTTACGAAACCTCGCGCGGTGTTTTACAAACAGCCCGTCGCTTTGACCTGATTGGACGAATCACAATGCTGCAAAGCCTGATCACTGCGGGACTAATTTCAATAGCTTTCATGTTGCAACGCGATATCTTTGAGATTTTAGCCGCGTATCTTGCAGGAAAGGTCTTTGCAGGGTTTACCATTGCTCTATTTGCTTTGCGCGAATTGAATAGAGATATTGGGCGTAATTGGTGGCGCGTCTCACTCCGTCAGGTTGGTAACTGGCGCGAGATTTTCACTTTCGCACTCAGCACCAACTTGAATGGTACGGTCAATCTCATTGCCCGCGATAGCGCACCGCTTGTTCTGGTCTGGCTGCGCCCGGCGGAAGTGGCGCACCTTGAGGCTGGCTATTTCAGGCTCGCCTTGGGCCTCATCAACTATGCCATCCTGCCGATCGAGCCGTTTATCTGGCCCACATATTCCGAGATCACGAGGACCATCGCTGAACGAAAATGGCGCGAGACGAGAATCCTATTGCGCCGCGTCAGTCTCATTTCCGCCGCATGGATGGCAATTGCAGGTGGCGGCCTGGCATTGCTTGGCTGGTGGCTCATCCCGTTCCTCTACACGGCTGAAGCCGCGCCCACCTATCCTGCCCTTCTGGTCCTGCTCATTGGTTATAGTTTCGGCAGTATCTTCACCTGGAATCGCCCATTGTTGCTTGCATTAGGCAAACCGTCTTATCCGCTGGTCATTGCGGCAGTTGTCGGTGTGGTTGAACTTACACTCGCATTCATCCTTGTGCCGCGCTTTGGATACCTCGCACAAGCTGCGTTGCTCTCAAGTTATTTCATCGTTGCGATCGGTTTGATCACTCTGCGCGGTTTGCGTGAGATTCGCGTCCAGGAATCGAAAGCGGCATGAACATTGTTGCGATTGCTGGCTCGACGATTCCCTCCGATACTGCCAACAGCATCCAGGTAATGAAGGCTTGCTCTGCCCTCACACAACTGGGTCACAACCTCACACTCATCGTGCCAGAAAATCCTCAATCACCAATCGAAAATCGTAAATCTGAAGTTGTTAATTTGAAATCGCACTACGGACTTCAATCTGACTTTCGCATTGAATGGCTTTCTTCTTCACGTCGTCGATTGTTTACATGGCAATCTGTCCGCCGCGCTCGCGCCCTCAAACCTGATCTGCTTTACACCTGGTTTCCTCAATCGGCAGTCTTTGGGCTGTTATACAAGTTGCCGGTCGTTTTTGAAATCCACATCCAACCGACTGGTCTGCTAGGTCCCGCATGGCATCGTGCCTTTGCCAAACTGCGAGGGAAGAAGCGACTCGTCTCCATCACTCGCGCACTGATGAATATCCTTGAACATAGATTCAATATGAGGCTTCAACCAGATGAATTGGTCATTGCTCCAAATGGTGTAGACCTCGAGCGCTTCGCCTCACTACCTGACTCTACGGCTGCACGGCGTCAAATCGGCCTCCGCGAGGCCCAAACCGTAATGTGCACTGGTCATCTCTATGTCGGCCGCGGCGCAGACTTATTCCTTTCGCTGGCAAAATCCATCCCTTACGCGCATTTTGTCTGGGTGGGTGGTCGTCCTGAGGATATAACAAGTTGGAAACAACGCGCAGAAGCTCAAAACATATCAAACATTACCTTCACTGGTTTTATTCCCAATCGTGATCTTCCGCTCTATCAAGCCGCAGCAGATATAT
>DAINRK010000660.1:0-2669 GCA_036741855.1 Anaerolineales bacterium | reverse complement strand
ATAGCCAGATGCCAACCAGCCATCAGCCAGGCGCGCCACTCGTTGGAGACCAGCGTTGTAGCCCCAACTTCCTACCCAGATTGGAGGACCGTAGGTTTGGGCAGGGAACGGCTCCAGTGTGATTCCTTCTGTGTTATAGAAATTCCCTTTGAAGACTTTACCCTCCTGATTCCATAAGGCACGTAGAGTTTGAATCGCTTCATCCAATCGTTTCCATCGTTCCTCAAATGGGATGCCAACTGCCGCGTAATCTCGCGTCGATGAGCCCGGTCCCACACAGGCAATGAGACGGCCACCGGAAAGTCGATCAATGGCACCTAAAGCTTTGGCCAGCGGAATCGGGCCGCGCACAACCGGCAGTGACACCGTGGTGGCTAAGTCCATGCGACCCGAATGTGAGAGAACTGTGGCCAGTGCCGTAAGGCTATCGAGCCAGGGTTTGGAATAAACTAAGTGGTCATTTGCGGCCAGAGCACGATATCCCAACTGTCGGCCGGTCTCAACATATGAGACGAGATGGTCAAGCGTGTACGGGTTGCCACCGAAATCCAGGAGCGGCAGATGTAATCCAAAATCCATAAAACTACTCCTTATAAGGCTGTTCAAAGAGGGACAAATCGTCGTTCGAAAGGAGTCCAGCTTCTAAATTGAAAGATCAGCGGAACGAGACAACGCCGCTTTGACGGAACCAGCCTTGAGCCCAGAAAACTATCTGAATACGCACGCGCACACTTTGTTAGCTTGCGCCCTTGCGATCAAACGCTGCAACCATTTTAGCAACAAGGCGATCCCCCGACTCGGGATCGTGAGTTGGTAGATATATGCATGGTGTTGACTTTGCAAACTGCTGAATTCGTTCGAGGGTTTTCTTTGCTTCCTGACCATTAAGCGCAACCCCATCTATCTTTTGGTCCAACATCAATTGTTCGGAATAGGAGGCGTCTCCCGCAAAGAAATAAGAGAAATCAGAATCTTGTAAAACAACCGAGATGTGAGAGTCTGTGTGACCAGAAGTTAGAACGATCACTACGTCCCCGGTATTTGTTAACTTGAAACTCCTGGGGAACACGCCAAACGGATTGGGGGTAAGGTCAATTAATTTAGGGGTAAACCAGGACGGCCAGTGGTGTGGCAGGAAACCTTGTGCTTGACCTAAAAAGCCAGATGCTATTTCAAAGGCTCGCCGAACAACCAGTATCTCTGACCTGGGGAAGTGATGTAAGCCGCCAGCATGATCGGTGTGTAAATGAGTAAGAATGACCCAGCGAACATCATTTGGGTGAATGCCAATTGCTTGTAGTTGTGCGCCAACCTCTTGTTCTGGCTTCACTTGAAAGATTGCGTTCTTGAAAAAAGGATGCCAGGAAGGAAAGTAGTCCGGCGAAGTAACTTTCGCACTTTCTCCTGTATCAATAAGGATAACCCCTTCCGGATGTTCGATGGCCCAGGCATAGATTGGAAGCGGTTCTGTCCAACGACGGTCAGAAAGCGTGTTGACGAGCCGTGCAAAACCAATTCCTTTACCTTGAAGTTGATTCGGTCTAATGGCAACAGAACCAGTCTGGATCGCATGGATTTTCATTGCTGTTTTCCATTATTTCTAATGACTGACATAATATCCCAATTGCAGAGCAAGCTAACGGCTGGCATCAGCGGTGGTGAGGAGCAGGAAAAACTTGAAGCCAGGAAACTGCCTAAAAACGCGCTGTCTCCCAAGACAGTTGCTGCACGCTTTGTTGGGCGCACTCATCGAACGCAAGACTTGATTGCTGAAAAAGACTCCATCATAATCATACAAATTCTCACACAGTAATTAGTGCATTGTTGCTTTCAGACTGGTAGTCACTCGCAAGGAATATCGGTTCTTTTCATTTGCTTTCCTAAATGCTCTAAAAATATCCTACGGTATTGCCTTTCTTTCTTGCTGGATTTCTCGGTAATTTTGGTCTTGCGCTCAAACGCTTCAGGAAACTGAGCGTCAAACATCCCAATTTTATCTTCGAGACTTGCGCTTACTTGGGAAAACACATCTTGGAAGTATTTTTCATAGTCTTCAATGGTCCTTGCATTGCGAGATTGTATGTCGGCAATTTCGATCGTGCCAATAATGATGACTCGTGGAAGCACATCCTTGAAAAAGAAAAGCCTTCCCAAATCAATTTCGAGGTAGGTATCTCGCCAGTCCCATGAAGTGCCAAACCAAATGTCGTCTTGCTCGTACAGAAATGTGGGGTAGATCCAATGGTCTTTTATTTTAATTCTTTCAAAACCGAGAGAAAACAGCTTTGGCTGGAGAATTCTTTTTACTTCTTGCTCGAAAATATCATCAGATCCAATTGGCCTTTTCTTCATTTTGTTGAATACCTACTTCTTTAGAAACACAAGCCTGACCTTTGGGTTTATGCGCCTAACTAGTGTTTATGCGGACCGCATAATAGCTTATGGGCGGTCCGTATAAAATCCTAATTCAATCAGGATTTTATAGGGCGCAAGATTAATTTTTCCCAAATTCATTTTAGTACCCGTGTTTACCTCTTTCCTTGTCTACTTGTCCAAAAACAGCCTACACATCTCCTCTGAAAAGCCCAATGTCGTTTTGTCAAACTCGATCTTTGTGCGTTTAATCGCGGCTTGCATGGCGTAGTCGAACTTGAATCCCTGTTCAGGGG
>DAINRK010000659.1:0-2679 GCA_036741855.1 Anaerolineales bacterium | reverse complement strand
CCCATTCTCATCCTGGATCGAGCAGGAGATCACTCCCTTTGAGCGTTACGCTGGCGTGAAGCAGGATATGCAAATCCTGGCACAGCAATTGCTTATTTTTGGCACCCATGTTCACATCGGCATTGAAGACCCGGAGTTTTTGATTGATGCATTGAACGTGGTACGCTATTTCCTGCCGCATGTGCTGTGCCTGTCCACCAGTTCACCATTTTGGATGGGACAGGATACCGGTCTCAAGTCCTATCGGAGCGTTATTTTCCGCAACTTCCCACGCACCGGAATTCCTCCCCACTTCAATTCCTACATGGACTTTGTCCAATACCGCGATACGCTGGTCAATACAAAGTGCATCCCGGATGGCACCAAGATCTGGTTTGACGCCCGTCCCAACCACAATTACCCGACGCTGGAATTCCGCGTTTGCGATGTATTCACCCGTGTGGATGAAGCCATCTGCGTTGCCGCCATCTTCCAGGCGCTGATCTTCAAGCTCTGGAAACTACGCCGCGACAACATGACCTTCCGCGTGTATCCGCCACCCCTCATCGAGGAAAACAAATGGCGGGCAATGCGCTACGGGTTGGATGGCAAGCTTATTGATTTCGGCAAGCAGGCCGAACTTCCAGCCCGCGAGTTGATTCGCGAGATGATCGAATGGTTCATCGGCGATGCAATGGATGAATTGGGAAGCCGCAAAGAGATCGAATACGCCTATCGCATTCTGGATGAGGGCACCAGTGCGGACCGTCAGCTTGCTACCTTTAAGCGCACCGGAAGTCTGCCTTCGGTAGTGGACCAATTGATCCAAGAGACAGAGGAAGGTGTGTTGTAACAAGGAGAAATATATGACTCAAACGATCCTCTGCCTTGCCAGTTATTTCAAAGGTGGCGCGTTCTTACAGGCCGCCAAAGAAGCGGGTTTACACGTTATTCTTATCACCAATGAAAAGTTCAAAGATGAACCGTGGCCGCGCGAAAGCATAGACGAATTTTTTGATATGCCAGACCTGGGCAAGCGGCCCGACATTATCCACGCAGTTAGCTATCTTGCGCGGGGCCGGATAATTGATTTGATCGTCGCATTGGACGATTATGATGTAGAAACTGCCGCTCACCTGCGCGAACACTTCCGAATGCCAGGCATGGGTGACAGCCTTGCCCGCAACTTTCGCGATAAGCTGGCAATGCGAACAACCGCTCGCAATGCTGGTCTGCTCGTGCCAGAATTTACCGGTGTCTTCAATCATGATCGTTTGCGGGAATTCATGGAACGCGTGTCCCCACCGTGGTTACTCAAGCCTCGTTCCGAAGCCAGTTCCATGGGCATCAAAAAAATTAATCATCAAGACGAGCTATGGCCAATTCTAGAGTCGCTTGGCGATCAGGGATCATTCTTTGTCATGGAAGAGTTTGTACCTGGGGATGTTTATCATGTGGATGGGTTGGTGGACAACAGAGAAGTGTTGTTTTCAATCGCACACAAATATGCCCAGCCGCCTCTTTCGGTTTACGCAGGCGGAGGCGTCTTCATCACTCGCTCGTTGGATCGTAACTCAGATGAGTCGAAGGCATTGGTGGAGATTAACAAGCAAGTGTTGAAGGCAATGGGACTGGTGCGTGGGGCAACTCACTCTGAATACATCAAGTCTCATGCCGATGGGCAACTATACTTTCTGGAAAACGCTGCCCGTGTGGGCGGCGCGAACATTGCCGAATGCGTCGAATATGCCACTGGTGTCAACCTGTGGCGCGAATGGGCACGAATTGAAATTGCCAATTTCCGCGGTGAAAAATATCAATTGCCTCAGTCGCATTCAGGTTATGCCGGTGTGATCAATTGTCTGGCTCGTCAGGAGTGGCCAGACCTTTCAAGTTATAACGACGCAGAAATAATGTGGCGGCTAAATAAGAAATATCACGCTGGATTAATCGTTTCTTCCCCCGAGGCAGCGCGAGTCGAATTTTTGTTAGATAATTATGCCGAACGTTTTGCCCAGGACTTCCTGGCAGTGATGCCGCCTAGGCAAAGCGCGGCCGAGGGAACATAGCCTATTATTGGGAACTCAAAAGGTAATAACTAAAACCACCTGAACGGGTCATTTTGTTCATTTATACAATTCATCTGTCTTCGCCGCCATGATGAAATCGTTCTTATGTAAGCCTTTCACCGCATGCGTCCACCATTGAATTGTTACTCTTCCCCATTCTGTGATTATCAAAGGATGGTGGTCTTCTTCTTCGGCAATAGCACCGATCTTATTCGTAAATTCCAGGGCTTGAGCAAAATTCTTGAACTTGAAGACGCGTTCCAATCGTTTAATTCCATCCACTTCCTTGACTTGCCATTCGGCCACTTGAGGATGCAAATCATCGATTTCAGCCTCTGTTAACATTGGCTCGCCACCGCGGCAGGCAACACATTTTTGTTGAGATAACTTTTCCATAAATAAGATTATTTGGGAGCGATATTTGTTTCTGAAACAGATTTTGAGTCTTCTTCAGACGAAACAGAATCTTTGAAAGCACGCACACCTTTTCCAATTTCGCTCATGGTCTTGGCAAGCCTGCCTGGGCCAAAGACCAGAACCACAATTACCAGCAGGATCAATAACTCGGGGACACCAATATCAAACATAGTCTTATCCTTTCACTTTGAAGTATAAAAGCAAAGGGTAAGAG
>DAINRK010000658.1:0-2682 GCA_036741855.1 Anaerolineales bacterium | reverse complement strand
ACTTTACACTTGACTGTATCTACTGCGGCAACAAAGCGGACACGAGGCAGGCGATACTGGATACTGACTCCAACACATCCTCTACCTGGACAAGCGACCCCAGAGAGTTGGTTGGCTCCGGCTCCCATCTCTTTGAAATCCTGTTCCGTGTTCGAGACACGTATCAGGTTTTAGACCGACGCGATTTGGAATTTCCATTCACCTTTGTTTGGCTATGCTCCAATGATGATGGATTGACGTATGCTGCACAGGCAGGCTGTCGCCATAACAATTCCACGACCGCAGTTCATGAAGTCAACGGCACCATCCCTGCGGCGTGGGATAACCTGCAAGGCTTTGATACCAATCCGACAATGGGTCGGATAACCGCAGATGGTTATGTGACCCACTCCGGTGAATTGAACTTTTCCTGTGTCGCAGCCGGGACGGACTGTCACCCGATCAAATTGGTCAATGCTTTTGTTGGCTACTACGGCTCGTTTTTGCTGGCTGCAAAAGAAGACCAGTTTACGCCTGTTGGTGCCCCCGAACGCGATATCTACTTTTGTGACGGTGTGCCTTGCAGTGAGACAAGTGCTGATGCAATTTCATCAGGCTGGATAGGGCCTGAAAACTAATGATCACTGGCTTCTCCATGAGCCCAGTTCCCTGGATTTGTCACTTATGTTGCAGCGCACGCTTTGCGCGGTGCTATATGGTTCATCGTGCAAAAGCGTAACGCGGAAGAACTTGGCCACGCAAAATCACCCAGCAAGCCTCTGGGCGAGGGTTTGCGCCGGTAATAAAACCATCCAGGGACATACTGATATCAAAGATAACTTTTCTCATTGGGTTGCCTCCTCATCATTTGAATTTACTTTTCAGCGTACAAAAGTAAATGTCATTAGAGAGACACAGACCTCTCCCGCACTTCATCGGCTGTCACTTCACGGCCCAGCTGCTCCGAGAGATAAATGCCTTCTGAGATGAGCATGGTGTTGAGCGCGAGCTCGGCGCTCGGCAGGAGTTCCACACGCCCTTGTAAGGCGGCCACCCAGTGATGCCCGGCACTGTCATAGACATCGCCGCCTTCATGGACACTCTTCCAACGGTATGAGATTTGCTCCAGATCCGCCGTACTGTTAATTTCCAAATCTCCGAGGTTGTGATAGTAACCGAACGGCTCGAGGCGAACGCCGCCGAGCGTTCCGAGGAGGCTCGATCCCTCGATGCCATCCAGGTGAACCGCCCAGGCTTCGATGATGTCCAGCGTGACGTCGTTCGTGAAGTGGACGAAGCCCAGACCTAATTCTTCGACATCATAGCCACTGGCTGTTTCGCGCGCCGGATCCATGGGGGTTTTCTGATAGGTCTTGCCGGTGATACGCGCCACACTGGGATTGCCGAGCAAATACAACAGCCCGGCGATATGGTATACGCCCATATCATAAAGCGCGCCGCCCGCCGCGTGACGCTTTTGCACAAAGGTGGGCGTGCCATATCCATCCACGTAGGGCCGCCCGCGCCGCCGGAACCCGGTGGAGCGGGCGTGATAAAGCTCGCCCAGGTAGCCCTCGTCGATGAGCAGCTTGGCAGCGCGGGTCTCAGGCCTGAATAACGTAAAGAGTTGGATAGAGAGTTTGCGTCCCAGAGCCTGCGCGGTATCGTACATGATCCTGGCATCGGCGTACGAACCGGCCATTGGTTTTTCGCAGTACACGTGCTTCCCGGCTTCCATGGCTGCCACTGCTGCTGGCCGGTGGAGATTATTGTGCAGGCAAATGTCTACCGCTTCGATGTCGTCGCGTTGCAGCAGTTCGTGGTAATCTGTGTAAATGTGGGGAATATTAAACTGGGCCGCGACGCGCTGTGCGAGGGCTTCGTTGATATCTGCAACGGCAACAATCTCTGCGCCAGCGACTTCCTGATAGGTTTCGATGTGCTGCTGGCCGCGCTGTCCCGCGCCGATCATCCCGATACGAATGGGTCGGTGTTCTGAGGAATTCATCTGGTTTGCTCCGCTGCCGCTAATCTGATGCCGTGCCTAACACGCGGCGAACAAGGGCAATGCTCTTTTTTGCCGCCTCAAATTCGTCGCCCTCGCGTGGAACACTTTCAATACCCCAGGAGCCCTGATAGCCTGCCTCCTGCAAAATATGCATCACCCGGGGAATATCCACCGTGGTCTCATTCCCCTCAGCGTCAAACGCGTAGGTCTTGAGGTGGGTGGCGCGTGCATAGCGGGCGCACTGCGTCCAGCCCGTCTCACGCATTTCCTCCGGCCAATTCCCGGTGTCGAACAGCAATCCAAGTCCAGGTACGGCTTCCAGAATCCGGACTACGTTCTCTGGAATGCGCGAGGCGCCCCAGTGGTTTTCGATGACGATCTCGATCCCTTTATCGCGCGCCCTTGGCATTAAGTCGTTATAACCCGCGACGATGATCTCGAATACTTCCGCTGGCATTTCGGGTGGGCCGCCGGAGTCAATCCGGATTTGCTGTGCGCTTAATTGTTCGGCAATATTCAGCCAGCGATATGCCTTGATCTGCTGTGCCTGCCGCGCCTCCGGGCTGGACTCGTAGATGTGTGCCCCGTCTACCGCCAGGCAACCGAACGGCAAACCAGCACTGTCCGCCGCGGCTTTGATTCGAGCGAGATAGTCCATCTCGGCAGGCGATAGCTGCGCATACTCCGGCGTGAAG
>DAINRK010000657.1:0-2689 GCA_036741855.1 Anaerolineales bacterium | reverse complement strand
GATCTCATGAACCAACACCATGAAATCTTCATATTGTTGCGTGGCAGTGAGATTCGGTGTCACCGTTGGGGAAGGTGTGATCGTTGGAGTGGCTGTCTGCGTAGCGGTCGCGGTCGGTTCAGGCGTATCGGTAGATGCTTTTGTTGGCATTGGCGAAGACGTCGGTGGGCTGGCTGCGTTCCCACAGGCAGATAAGAAAAAAACGAGCGCGGACACAATCATCAGAACAGAACGAAAATACTTGTGTTTCATTTTTTCTCCTTGCAAACAAAATGAGTAATATCGATGTTGGCATTATGCGCTCTTATAACTGCCAATTCAAGCGGGTTAACCGCCAATAACCGCCACCTTTGATGCTTTTTGATTCAAATATGGATGACGTATAATCTCAAAATGAATTCCCCGGAGGATTGGAATGGATAAAACCTGGAAAGCCGTCATTTGGCATCAATTCGGCGCGACGATTCAAATGCTCGAGAATGCCCTGCGCGCCTGTCCTGATGAGCTGTGGCGCGAGCATTTACACAGCGAAAGCTCAACGCAACCTGAGTTTGCAGAGTTTTGGTATGTGGCTTATCACTGCCTTTTCTGGCTCGACTTCTATCTCTCTGAATCGATTGAGGGATTTACGCCACCTGCTCCATTCACACTCAGCGAGTTCGACGCGGGATTGCTTCCGGACCGGGTGTATACGAAAGACGAGCTCCTTATCTATCTGGAGTATGGACGTAATAAATGCCGTACGAGAATTAAAACTTTGACGGATGAAATGGCTCCTCAACGTTGCAGAACTGACTGGCCCGAGATGAGCGTCGCGGAGTTATTGCTCTATAATATGCGCCACGTCCAGGAACATGCCGCGCAGTTAAGTCTCATGCTTGGGCAGAGAGTGGGTTCGGCACCTGGCTGGGTTTCTAAAGAGAAGAGCAAGCTGAGTGATGTATGAGCCGTTGTAGTTGGGATTTTATTAATGGCTTAGCTGGGAGAGCTTAGCCTTCTGCTTAATCTGACATTTTTGGTCTCGAAATGCTATACCATCGCCAGGTTCATTGATTTATACTGTAAGAGGTTTCGTTATATTATTCGATCTTTGGCTCGTCAAGCGGAGGTAACTCATGTCTTCCTCTAACATTCCTCCTGTTTCCAAACCCTCGCAGGCAGATTCACAACGCTCACAAGAATCTATAAATACCATATCACAGCAACTTCGGTCGGAACTCATATTCTTCGGCGTCGTTGTTTTGATTGTAATTGTAGCCAGTTTCTGGTTTCAAGCAGGAGACTGGTTGGAGCTTGCGCTGACACATCAACTATATGGTGTTGACGAAATCATCGTTATCATTGTTCTCCTGAGTATTATTCTGACAATTTTCCTTATACGCAGGTGGCAGGATCTGAGCAAGGCATTCACAACGCGGGCGTCAGCACTCAAGGAACTGAAAGAAAGTGCCCATATCAACGAGCAATTAAGCAAAATGACAGGCCTTTTGCACGCTTGCTTTACGCTTGATGAGGCGAATAAAATCATTTCCCACTTTGCCCGGCAGCTATTTCCTGACCAAACAGGGATACTGCATGTCTTTCGAAGCTCTCGGAATCTTCTGGAAATAGCAACTACATGGGGAGAGGCAGAAGGATACGAGTCGATGTTCGCGCCGCATGATTGCTGGGCGCTGCGCCAGGGACAATTGTATGAAGTAGTCGACTCCCAAAGCAGCATTTTGTGCCTTCATGTCGGACATGCCAACCCATATATTTGCCTGCCAATGATGGCTCATGGGGAAGTTCTTGCTCTGCTGCATGTTTACTTCACTCCTGGCGCCGATGGCACGAGGACACTTCCCGAGACACAGCGCTCTTTGTTGAGAGTTTTCACTGAACAAATCGCGCTCGCCCTCTCCAACTTAAAATTACGTGACTCGTTGCGTCAGCAGTCTATCCGTGATTCGCTTACCGGGCTGTTCAATCGGCGCTATTTGGAAGAAGCACTCTCACTCGAGATCCAGCGCGCGAAACGGAACAACTCGCCATTCAGTGTGATTATGATAGACCTCGATCATTTCAAGCGTTTTAACGATACTCACGGCCATGAAGCGGGGGATGTGGTACTGCAAACACTGGGTGGATTCCTGCAAAGGCATGTGCGCGGTGGTGATATTGTCTGCCGCTATGGCGGGGAGGAATTTACACTCGTTTTACCAGGTTCGACATTGGCACTGGCCCAGCAGCGGGCAGAAGAATTAAGCGAGGGTGTTCGCTCACTTCACGTTGATTTCAATGGCTCGTCGCTAGGCCCACTCTCCCTCTCTGCAGGCGTTGCGACCTTTCCTAATCATGGCGAGGGTGCTGAGATGATTTTGCAGGCCGCGGATGTGGCACTATACCGGGCCAAAAGTGAGGGGCGAGACCGAGTCATAGTAGCTGCATAACAGCTCTTAGGAGTTTTTTATCAAGGAGGAATCAGGGCGGAAAGCTATTAATCTTCTCTCACGAGCACGAAGTGTCCAATTTCCCTGTTACGATTCGGGGCTCTCCTGTAACTTACTAACGTGTACACACCCTTTGCAGGAGATGGTTGTCCGCCCATATGAATATTCAATCCCAATATCCCTCGCTGGATGATGCCCGTCTGGCGCATCAAGCCCGCGCGGATCCCGAAGCCTTTGCCGAGCTGTATCGCCGTCACGTA
>DAINRK010000656.1:0-2692 GCA_036741855.1 Anaerolineales bacterium | reverse complement strand
GGATTGGACGCGGTGGAATGGGCAATCCGCGGCGTTGAGCTGGGCGCGGGAGAAATCCTGCTTACCAGCATGGATGCAGATGGCACATTGGCTGGGTATGATGTTGAACTCACGCGCACGATTGCAGAGGCAGTTTCCGTGCCAGTCATTGCTTCTGGTGGGGCAGGAACTCCTTCCCATTTTGTCGAGATTCTAACAGCGGGAAAATCTGATGCCGCTCTAGCGGCCTCCCTGTTCCATGATGGGAAGTTGCGAATTCCTCAGTTGAAGAAAGATTTACAGGGATGGGGTGTGCCCGTAAGATTGTGAAAAGAAAGAGGAACGATGAAAGAGGAACTGTCTGAAATTAAGTATGATGCCAACGGACTCGTCCCTGCGATTGTGCAGGATGCAGATGCCCATCACGTGCTTATGCTGGCGTACATGAACTCGACATCTTTACGCTTGACCCTGGAAACAGGTGAGACCTGGTTCTGGTCACGCAGTCGGAAAGAGTTGTGGCACAAAGGTGCGACGTCGGGAAATATCCAAAAGGTGGTTGAAGTAAAGGTAGATTGTGATTCAGATAGTTTGTTGATTAGGGTTACGTCGGCGGGTCCTGCGTGTCATACGGGTAATCGAACTTGTTTTTACCGCGTATATAGTCCCTAGAGGTTTTAATAAGCCATTAGGGACTTATCGGAGGAGTGTCTTAATGAACATTCAGTGGTTATTTGACGTGATCGAAGATCGTAAAAAGAATCCCGCTGAAAATTCGTATACATCGAGTTTATTCATGGACGGCTTACCCAAAATTGCGCAGAAGGTTGGCGAAGAGGGGACAGAGGTTGTGGTTGCCGCGTTGTCACAAGATGATCAACGACTCGTCGAAGAGGTCGCAGATTTGACGTATCACACGCTGGTGCTACTCTCTGCGCGTGGGCTTACACCTGCACAAATCCTTGCTGAATTGGAAAAACGCCATCGAAAATAGATTTTCATATTACCCATTTGGGTAATATATCAGAACAGATTTACTCAAAACCATTGACTCATTTCACATCAGTAGTAGAATTGCGCCCAATATGCATTACCCATTTGCGTTGCCGCGTAGCCGTCGTCCGAAGCCTGCTTCTCATCGAGAAGGTCGGGTACCTTTTGTTTGGATGATGGAATAGCAAACGCAACGTGCGCTGAAACACACATATAAGTCCACACAAACAGCCCTTCTTCTCGAAGGGCTGTTTTTATTTTGCCGGTTTATTATGAGGACCCTAAAGGTTTTCTGCTTCTCAGGACTTTGTTATTGGATAACTTCTTGAGACAAAGGAAAATTCATTTCAAAGTAAGTAAACCTTTACGGTCTCAGACAAAAGTTAAAAGGAGCGATGAATGAGTCCGAAATCAAAACCTCAAGTGAAGAAAGTTGTGCTTGCCTACTCAGGCGGCTTGGACACATCCGTGATTGTGCCATGGTTAATGGAAAACTATGGTTGTGAAGTTGTTTGCTTTTGTGCTGATGTTGGTCAAGGTGATGAGGATTTGGCCGGGCTTGAGCAGAAGGCGCTTAACAGCGGAGCCAGTCAATTCATACTGCATGATATGAAAGAGGAGTTTGCCGCTGAATATCTCTTTCCAATGCTCAAGATGGGGGCGGTGTACGAACACAAGTATTTATTGGGCACATCGGTGGCCCGTCCCTTAATTGCCAAACATCTGGTGAATGTTGCCCATGAAGTCGGCGCGGATGGCGTTTCTCATGGCGCCACAGGGAAAGGTAACGACCAGGTACGTTTTGAGCTTACTGTTATGGCGCTGGACCCAAGACTGAAAATCATCGCTCCGTGGCGTGAATGGGATATCCGCTCACGCGAAGATGCGATTGCTTTTGCTGCGAAACACAACGTTCCTGTAACTGCGACCATCAAATCAATTTACAGCCGCGACTCCAATCTCTGGCATCTTTCACATGAAGGTGGTTTGCTTGAAGACCCGTGGAACGAACCTGAAGAAGTCATGTATCAAATTTCCACCTCTCCTGAGAATGCACCTGAGCAGGCCGAATATGTGGAAATTGAATTTGATAGCGGCGTTCCTTGCGCCGTCAATGGGGAGGAACATTCGCCTGCAAAAATCGTCGAGACGCTCAATGCCATCGGCGGCGCACATGGGATCGGACGTGTTGACCTCGTCGAGAATAGGCTTGTTGGCATGAAATCTCATGGAGTCTATGAAACTCCTGGCGGAACTATTCTCTTTCATGCTCACCGGGAACTCGAGTCGCTCGTAATCGACCGCGAGACAATGCACTTCAAGGAAATGGTTGCAGTCAAATATGCGGAGCTCACCTACAACGGTTTGTGGTTTACGCCGCTGCGAGAAGCCATAGATGCCTTCGTCAATGCTACACAAGGTCCCGTTACCGGCAAGGTGCGGCTCAAACTGTATAAGGGCAACATCATTGTCGCGGGTCGCACATCGCCATTCAGTCTTTATCGCGAGGATTTTGCCACGTTTGGTCAGGAGGATGTTTACGATCAGAGTCATGCTGAAGGCTTCATACGTCTGTTTGGGCTAAGTTTGAAAGTCCGCGCGCTCAATGGCTTACCGGTTTCGGGCCTCGATATGCCCAAGCCCGATTATTCACGATTCAAGAGAGACTAGATGACGACTCTTTGGGGCGGACGCTTCGCCCAAAAACTTGACGGACTTG
>DAINRK010000655.1:0-2693 GCA_036741855.1 Anaerolineales bacterium | reverse complement strand
GCGCAAACTGCCCAAAAACGCGCAGACTCCCACCACTATAGTCCCGGTGCTCTTCTGGGGGTCGGGTCCACGCATTGCTAGGCGGACGGCTCTTGGTACCACATTGACTTACCCATCTTTTCGAGCTCGATTTCGCTGTCGCTTCTGAGTCTGTTCGCGCTCTGCCCGCCTGGCATGTGGTTTATCCATGATGGCTGTCCCGCGCTTTCCAGCCGCCTGGACCTGCTTGCGCCGCAATGCCTCGTAAGCATCGACTGCCCGCTTGATTTGGCGACGTTTGGCCTCTGGTATGACCTCGACGAACACAGCCACGACTACACCGGTCCAGAGAGACCATCCCAGCGCGTGGAGCAGGTCCGCCAAGAGTCCGAGAGGCTCGCTCGGCGCTGACGATAGCAGAACGTATCCACCAATATGAGCTGCCAGACCAACGACGAAGGCGATTACAAGGCTCTGGTACAGAAGACGCGGCCCGGAAACAGACTGCTTCAGCTCTGGCAGGTGCTCCTCCATCCATTCCAGCGTCCATTCATCAGTGAGCAAGTCTGTAACACCATTTCTTTTCTGATTTTCGGTCATTGTCGCACCTCCAAAACTATGTTGACTCATGCCTGAGTTGCCCAATCCAAACCGAAAGGTAAGCAGATAAGATTCCTCTCGCAGTTTTTGATGATTTTGAGAAGCTGTGATGATAGGCCGCCTAACGGCTGGCGTTACCGGCGGCTGGGGAGAAAAAGGCTCGGAAATGGAAAACTGCCACAGCTTGGAAACAGCCTCAAAAAACGCGCAGAGTCCCAGCCGTCCGGTGCTGCTGTGTTAGGTGGGCCGTTCAATTATCAAGAACTATTTTCATGGAACAAAATCATAAGGCCTGAAACAATAATTAGATGCTGGATCCAAAGCAAACGTAGCCAAAAGTACACTTGGCTTGCCAATTGTCCCCAGTCGCAAGTCGCAAGATCCGTTGTGAGTATTTCTAATTTTATATAAGAAGTACATTTTATCAATCCATAAGAAATCCTGAGAGTGTTGTTCAGTCAGTGGGATCGGTTCGTTTCCTGCTCTTGCCAGAAAATATTCCCCGGATTGCCTTGAATGCAGGATGAAATCTTCTGAGTCTGGAGACCACGTTTCAATATACATGTCTGTCCCAAGCTGGTAGATCAAATCTGCCGATGCATCGATGTTTGCTATATGTGTATGAATCACACTGTTTTTCAGCTCGTTATAGGCAAGGTTAGAAAAATCAGGGGAAAAAACATAACGATAGTGAGCAGGAACTTGAGAGATCTGTACAGGAGGGCTTCCATCTACAAATAAGTGCCAGATGACTTTGAGTGCTGTAGAGGGATTATCTTTGTAATCACGGGGCGGAATATCGACTATAAGTGATTGAGAATCAAGAGACCAAACCGGATCGACATACTCATAATATTCACTGCCCGTATCGATCTGGGAATAGTTCAATAAGCTCCGATGATTGGTTCCATTAATATCTTGAACACTGATTTCATTGGGGGTTACCATAATGACCTGTTTACCATTCGGGGAAATCGAGAAAATGCCACCCTCACCAGCATCACGCAGGCTTTTTTGTTCGAGGGCGTCTGGATTTATGAAATGTAGGTCGTCCCGATAGGAAACGCCATATCCTGAAAATGTCGTATTGAATAGCAAATTATGTGTGTTCGGTACCCAATCGAATTGAAATACTAACAATCTATTGTCACTAGTTGTTGGCTCGATTGTCTCTAAATCCTCAGAACTCACCAGTAATCGTTCACCAGTGCCGTCGTTGTGGATCACCCATAATAACCCCTCTCTCTTGAATGCAATGAATTCGCCATCGTCCGATAACTTCACATCTGTATAACCTTCAATTGTCGTTAAGAGAGTTGCTAAATCATTTTGCCAGAGCCAGACATTCTTCCCATCACTATAAACGACTCGCAAAGAAGATAACGAGGGTGGCACTGGTACTGGTGAGGGTGTCGTTGTGAATATGAGTGTAGGGAATGGAGTAGGGGAGGGCGACTGAATAACAATTGCTGATTCAGTTTCTGATTTTGGTGATGGTACTGCCTGTGTATAAACATTTGAACTAGACGATTGACACGCCAATAAAAATAATGGAATGATGAAGATTAAACAAAGATTATGTTTCATAGCCTTATTCTAAACCGCCCAACGCCCGGCATCAGCGGCGCGCACAGACCATGATTGATAGGAAGCTACGTGATTGCGCGTCCGCTGCATGCCGTTGTTGGGCGGCGCGGGAGCGTAGCTTGCAACCTTTTCAATTCTATTTCTGAGCATTGAGGAATTCTCTGACTTGAACAAGCACTTTATCTGGAGTTGTCATCAGCGCTTTGTGCGCTTTCGCTCGATACTGATTGTTGTTGGGCCATGGACACTTGAGCCGTGCTTCAGTCGGTGGTTGCTCCTCCAACAGCGAACGAATGGCGTAGATCATACGTGGATTGCATTGATACTTCTCCAGCACCAGCAGTGGCGGTGTCTGATGTCCGCGCTTGAACTTATCACTCCAGCGTAATCCCGGACGGTAGAGTTCACCGAATGCCTGCTGCACATCCTTGCGAACGGTACTGGCGTAATCGTCCAGCAGATAGTGATGGTTGATTCCGGCAATGAGCGCCGCATCTTCCAGCTTGACCTGGGTCGTGACATAGTAC
>DAINRK010000654.1:0-2693 GCA_036741855.1 Anaerolineales bacterium | reverse complement strand
TGGGCGAGAATATGCTGGGCAGGAGTCGGCTTGGAGCGTAGCGTGGAAAGATTTACTGCAAGGTGTCGTAATTCCTGCAGTGTCACAAAGAAAGCAAAACGAATCCCTTCTTCATCATGCTCTTTCCATATCCATTCACGTTCCAGGTCATTCTCTGACAGCGGTAGTACAAGTGCAGCAAACTCTTCAACAGCGCGAGACAGTTCTGCATTGAACATATTTGTTTCTATCAGGTGACCTTGTCCCTGTTATAACGATTCAAGAAAGTCCAGAACAGATTTCGCCTCACCTCCACCAGCCTGCGCGTGCGCGATCAAAGAGATTCCATGCGGACCCGGAATTTTTATTGCATCGGGGTACGCATCCAGCGCGGCTTTAACAATATCCAGTTTTCCAAGCATAGCTGCGGCGAACAGGTCAAGACGTGCGCCATGTTCAAGAAGGTAATTAGCAATCTCCTTGTGGCCCATGTGTGCTGCGGCGCCAAGAGCCGTCTCAAAATCTCCGCCGCCCCAATCCCAGGTTGCGTTGACCAGGCCGGGATTCTGCGTGAGTAATTCCTTGACGCGCTCGAAATCGCCGTGTGCCTTGGCTACAAATTCCTGTACAAGATCTAACTCTAAAGCAGGTGCTCTTTCCATCGTGTTCTCCTTTGCATTGGTTTCAACTTTAGAAAAACTAGTGATAGCTTCTCACTTCACTATACTTTTCAGTCTCTCCCGCGAACAGGGTTGTTTTCTCACCTTTGAGCGTCACATCAAAAAATGACAGCAGATAATCATTCACAATGGTGATAACCTGCTTACCATTGATCGGACCTTTGAGCCCAAGTTGTGGAGCCAGCGGAGAAAGGAGCGGCAGATCGGTGAAATCATAATGAGCTGTGCCATTTATTGTAATTACACCGAAGGACTTCTTTGCGTTCGGAATGAACTCCTTGAACAATTGGTTATTACGGCTCTCCAGGTCATCTGCCCAACGCTGGCTAAACATGAAAAATGATGGTTGTGAAAGTCCGTGCTCGATCACCTCATAAGAAACGGGGCGCATGAATGGATCCATGCCGAGCACTGAAATGCAGCGATTGTCTGTTCCACAAAATTCGATGGCTGCGCCGCCACCTGTGGAATGCCCGTAGACTCCAACGCGCGCCAGTTTGAGCGTTGTGTAAAATGGACTGTCTGGATCATTGTTTTGTGCTTCCATGAAATCCAGCGCAAATCCCATATCACCCGCCCATTGATGGCTCAGGATGTGCGCGTCGGCTTCATAATCTTCTGTTGGTTTACCCTCGGGCAAGGCGGTGGGATTGTTTTTCGCCACAGTTCCGTCGGGGAAGACTGTTATCACGGCGCCATAAGTATGCTGGATACCGATCACAACATAACCATGACTCGCAAGCTGGACAGCTTGTCCTGAATTCTGCGCGTTGAAGCCATTCCAGCCATGCGAAAACAGAATCACCGGATAGCCTGTGCTGGGTGGTGCAACTTTTGATTCCTTATAGGCTGGCATTTTGACCAGTGCAAGATGATCAAGAAAGAAGGCAGGCATGTCAATGTATGTAGCAATCGCCGGCGCGAATACATCTGCGCTCGCCATCCAGGCTGCGCGTTTATCAGCAGGACTCACTTCAGACGGGTACCAAACCTGAATCATGAATCGACGCGCTTCGTCTTTGCCGGAATAGATTTCTTTGCGGGTTGAGTCAGTGAGTTCGTAAATGCGCGTACCGACTTGATAAGGTCCGCTTGGGGCAGGGATGGTTGGAACCGGCAAGAGAATAGGTAAAGCGGTCGAAACGGCGAGCAGGATGAGGGTTAGATACGAGGTGAGGGATTTCATATCCCATAATTTATTCAAACTGATCAGTGAAAGGACAAGAGTCAATATATAAACCGGGATCATTTGCCACCTGTAGCCCTCCGTGGCAACATGAATCAACGCAAGGAAAAGCGCGCCTGCGGGAAGAACTCGAACGATGAATGGCCGAGGGTGAGGGAAAAGCAGATAAATCGTGAGGAGAAATGGAATGCCAATTTCAAATGGACGCATAGAACTTCCTGTGTTTCAGAATGTGTAACATTTTAATATATTTCATGTTTGCATAATTGTTGACTCTGGTTATTGAGGTGGTTAGAATAAAGGTGGTCAATACCTTGTTTGTATTAGCAAATAATTAACTAAAGCATAACATCGTTTTAAGTTCTGGTCATATTTTCGGCGCGATAATCTTTTGTAAGAATTATCCTTAAACGGAAGGTGGTGATGATGGGCGAAACTATGTTGCATTTACAACAGGTGATGGCTGTGCATTGGCCCATGCTACAGTCTAATCATATGCCAATTTTCTCAGAGGAGAATGATTATGCTTGATTTTATGTCTGTTAGACGGAGCAGAGCGCGAATGCCTCTGCTTCGTTTGTTTTCTGCTTTGCTGATCGCTACATTGATTCTTCCCGTTGGTGCACTGGCTGCGCCTGAGTCTGCGCCGGCCAGCGCTGCTTTAACCAATAAAGTGATCTTCTTTTCGTCTGATGGTATGCGCCCAGACCTTGTAGATAAGTATGCGGCTGAAGGTGCAATGCCTACATATAAAAGCCTGATTGCCAATGGCGTTAAGGGCGACAATGGCATGTTACCAGCATTCCCACCGAACACCGGTGTAGGCTGGTATACGATGATGACGGGGA
>DAINRK010000653.1:0-2698 GCA_036741855.1 Anaerolineales bacterium | reverse complement strand
GATCAGATCGAAGGCATTGAAATTTCCTACAAACGTAAGGACGCCTACAATGCCAACGGTAGGAAGGATCAGTGGAAATTTGATACGCCAGAACGTATCCCAGGCACTCGCACCATCTACGCGCGCAGCTTCTGTCAGCTCCTCCGGGATGCCGATCAGGGCAGCATAAAACAGAATCATGGGAATGCCCACAAACTGCCATACGGAGATCAAGGAGACGGTGATCAATGCTGTTTCCGGTTTGCCAAGCCAGGGACCGAACCATGCTCCAAGCCCAACAGCTTCCAACATGCTTTCCGCAACACCCCATAATGGATTGAGAATTAATTGCCAGATAAAACCGATGATAACGACCGATAATACAGTCGGCATAAAAATGACCGTGCGAAAGAAGTTTCGTATGGGTCCACCTTCAGCAAGCAGCGCGGCAAGTAATAAACCGATCGGGTTTTGCACGAGCATGTGGATGGCAAAGAAAACAAAGTTATTACGCAATGCCCTCCAAAAAAAGGGTGCAAAATTAGAATCTGTGAACAACTTAATATAGTTTTGTAAACCTGCAAAGCTTTGTTGATTCTGATTCCCAAGTTCAAAGAAACTCAGTCGCAGAGAATTGATGAGAGGGACCACCATGAAAAGGGTATACAGCAAAACTGCCGGTGCAAGAAATACCAGGATATGAAGTGGAAAGCGGAATCGGCGTTTGGTCTCTTGCATGGTGCGCTCCTATGAATGAAGTACGGCAGAGTCTCACAAAGGCTTCATCCCGATGGACTACTGCTTGCCAATGTCCATCGGGATGAAAATACATCATTAACTTACTGAGGCGTATACCACTGATCCAGTCCAGCCTGGATTTCTTCGCCAGCTTTCTCAGGTGTAATTGAGCCATTCATCACACCCGCGCTGACGCGCCAGAGTTCGTTTTCGAGATTTGGCTCGCCACGCGAGAGAATCTGGTAGGAGTTGCGAATGGTCGATTGGCACTGCTGCCGCCAACTGAGGAACTCGTTGGCAATTGGATCATCCAATGTCACCTGAGCATTGCTCAGTGGGAAGAAGCCAGGCAGGGCATTGGCATAGAGTGATGCAAATTCCTCAGAAGCCACCCAGCTCAGGAAGGTGCGGGCTTCCTCGGGATGTGTGGTAGCAGAGTTCATGCCAATCGCGATATCCGTGTGATCGCTGATATAGCATGTGTCGCCTGCATTTTCGACATAAGGCGGGAAGATGCCCATGTTAAAATCGGCATCCTTTTCAAAGAGACTAATTTCCCAGGAACCAGTCGGGTAGATCACGCCCTGGCCGAGGGTAAACAGACTCTGCGCATCGGGATACTTCACGGCCTCATAGCCGTCAGGCAGATAAGGTGCCCATGCAGCCAGATCCTGCCAGGTCTTGATATAAGGTTCATCCGTGAATTTGGCAGTGCCGTTAATGAGGGCCAGGCGGCCTTCCTCACCCTTCCAGTAATTGGGGCCTATGTTCTGGAAACCCATCGTTGCAGATTCCCATTGGTCGGCGGTGCCCATTGCCAGCGGAGTTTCGCCTTTGTCTTTCAGCGTCTGTAAGACCTGAAGGAATTCTTCCTTGGTAGTCGGTTCCTGCAATCCATATTCATCGAATTTATCTTTGTTGTAAAAGAAGCCGTGGATCACGGAAGCCATCGGCACACAGAAGGCATCACTGCCGTCGTCTGTAATCCAGGCACTCTTGGCAACATCGCCAAAATTTTCCATGCCAGGTAGATCATTCAACGAGGCCAAATTGCCCTGTTGGAACAACTCGAGAGATGCATCGAATGGACGGCAAGTGATTAAATCACCGGCTGTACCACCCTGCAATTTCGTGTTGAGAGCACCGTTATAGTCAGGGGGATTGGTGGGTGAAAAGACCACATGAATGTTCGGGTTCTGGGCTTCGAAAGCCGGGATGATTGTATCTTCCCAGATCGATAGATCATCCGTACGCCAACTTTCAATAGTTAAGGTAACCGCCTCGGCTGCTGGTGGCTCGGTTGCCGCAGGCGGTTCAGTGGCGGCCGGCTCTGTTGCCGCAGGCTCAGTCGCCTGAGGTTCCGTTGCAGCTGGAGGCTGAGTAGCTGCCCCACCACCACATGCTGTCAAAATCAGCGAGAGAGCAACCAACAAGCTGATCGTCATAAACGTCTTACGCATTTTCTTCTCCTTTCGAATTGGTCTTACAATCGTGCACATTCCTCAAACAGACTTCACAGCAAGTATTGGAAAAACCACCTCCTTTCTTGATTTTGAATCTTTACCCTAATAGTTATCTTACCGCTTTCTTCATTATCTTTCCAGATAATGAATACCAGACAAGACAAGCAGCACCAATCGCTGGCGATTCAACCTGAGACTGAACAATATCCATCTGACTTCGATGGTTTGGAATCGTTCGCCGCATCATCTCCTCGCGAATCGTTGGCACAACGAAATCGAAACCGGCCAACCCAAGACCACCGCCGATCACAAAACGCGAGGGATTCAAAATGGCTGTGCAAGCGGACATGACGATGCCGAGCACACGTCCCACCTCGGTCAAAGCTTGCAACGCGAGAGGATCCCCTTTTTCAGCAGCATCTAATACATCCGCTGGTGTCAATTCCCGCAGGTGATCAGAAAGGATGCTTCTGGCTGAGAAGTTGGCCAGCATTCCCAGCGTCACTCGCACAAGGCCG
>DAINRK010000652.1:0-2712 GCA_036741855.1 Anaerolineales bacterium | reverse complement strand
GAATCCGAAATCCATGAGCAGGCTCCAGCCACGCGCTCGTATACGCATGCGGAAGCCATCACACTGTTCAAGCAGGCCGGCTTCAAGGATATTCAAATCTTTAGCGCTGACACGTTTGACCCAGTCAAACCAACAGATACTGGTTTCTCCCTCGTAGGAATCAAACCATGAATATCCTTATCATCGGTGGCACACGTTTTCTGGGAAGGCATCTCGTAGACTCTGCCCTCGCGCGCGGACACAATGTGACTCTCTTCAATCGCGGCAAATCGAACCCGGATCTGTTTCTAAACATCGAGACGATTCACGGTGACCGCGAACATGATATGGATAAACTCGCGGGTCGTGAATGGGACGCAGTGATTGACACATCAGGGTATGTGCCGCGCATCGTCCGCCTCTCAGCCCAAAGCCTGGAAAAGAGCGTCAAGCATTACGTTTTCATCTCATCCATTTCAGTCTATGCAACCTTTAGCAAAGTCGGCATCGATGAAAACGATCCGGTGGGAAAAATCGAAGACGAATCGTTTGAGGAGATTACTGGTGAATCGTATGGACCTTTGAAGGCATTATGTGAAAAAGCAGTGCGGGATGTTTTTGGTGAAAATCGTGCCCTGATCATCCGTCCAGGCTTGATTGTTGGTCCGAACGACCCGACAGATCGCTTCACTTATTGGCCCGTAAGAGTGGCACGTGGTGGTGACGTGCTTGCGCCTGAAAAACCTGACGCACCTGTGCAGATCGTTGATGTCCGAGATCTTTCTGATTTCATTATCAAATTGATCGAAGAGAATGCATCGGGAATATATAACGCAACGGGTCCGGATTATGATTTGACTATGGGTGCGCTATTGGATGCCAGCAAACAAGTGAGCAAGAGCGATGCGAGATTCCATTGGGCTTCTGTTGAATTTCTCGTAGAAAACAAAGTGGAAGCATGGAGCGATATGCCAGTTTGGCTTCCAAGCTCAGGTGATGAAGCGGGCATCTCACGTGTTGACGTGTCCAAAGCCATCAACGCGGGATTGAAGTTTCGTCCGTTGGAAGAGACGGTACGCAACACGCTGGAATGGGCAAAAACTCGTTCACCTGATCATGAATGGCGCGCCGGGCTGTCAGCAGAAAGGGAAGCAGAAGTGCTCGCTGCATTGAAGGAGGAATAACAATGCATATCCAAGAACCCCGCCAGCAACTCGATCATATGCTGAGGCAAACGCGTAACAACTTGGTCAGCTTCAGCCAGATGGCAGATACTAAAGCGCAAATCTTGCTCAGTCTTTCTTCTGTGCTATTATCGCTTTCGCTCACACAAGTCCATGAACCGCGTTTGACCTTATCCATCACAGGGCTTGATATTTTCCTGCTCATCACAATTTATCTCGCGTTAATGACAGTCATCGGAAAAGTCAGTGTTTTCAATCGCCGCAAACATTCCGTCAACGACCGCGATTACAGTCCGCTCTTTTTTGGGAATTATGGTGATATTCCCTATGATGAATATGCGCGCCACTTCTCGGAGATCATGAATGACTCCGATGCGACCTATGAAATTATGGTGAAAGACATTTATTATGCAGGCGTGTATTTGCTCAGGACAAAATACAAGTACATGCGCCTTGCCTATTTATTCTTCATGGCGGGCCTGATCGTCAGCAGCACGATTTATTTCGTTCAAAACTTTTTCTAATGTTTAGAAAAGTCCTGATCGCCAATCGGGGCGAGATCGCCATCCGTATCATGCGAGCCTGCAAAGAGCTTGGCATCAAAACCGTCGCGGTGTATTCAGAGGCGGATAAAAACTCTCTGCATGTTCAACATGCGGATGAAGCGATTCATATCGGCGCGGCTTCGCCCAAAGAATCCTATTTGAATGCGGATGTCTTAATCCGTGCTGCGCTGGACTCAAAAGCGGATGCCATTCACCCGGGCTATGGATTCCTCTCAGAGAACGCCTCTTTCGCAGGGATGGTCGCTGCCGCTAAATTGACTTTTATCGGCCCCTCAGCGGATTCCATCCGTGCCATGGGCGATAAAGCGGAATCCAAGAGAATGATGAAGCAAGCGGGCGTGCCGACCGTCCCTGGCGTGGAAGGACTCGAGTCAGAATCTGATTTCAAGAAAGCTGCAAAGGAAATTAGCTATCCTGTTTTGGTCAAAGCCGCGGCGGGGGGCGGTGGAAAAGGGATGAGAGTCATAAATGAGGAACGCGAGGTAGGCGAATCAATTGAAAGCGCGCGTCGAGAAGCGCTGAATGCTTTTGGCGATGAAAGACTATTGATCGAGAAATATATTCCCAACGCGCACCACATCGAGTTTCAAGTCTTTGGCGACCAACATGGACACCTTGTTCATTTATTCGAGCGCGAATGTTCTGTGCAAAGAAGGCATCAAAAAATCATCGAAGAAACTCCTTCGCTGTTGCTTACCCCGGAATTACGCGCGCAAATGGGACAAGCTGCGGTCGCCGCAGCAAAGGCTGTCAGTTACTATAATGCTGGGACAGTTGAATTTATTTTCGACGCTACCAACTCCACCCTTCGAGAGCCTCAGGGCGGCGCTTTCTACTTTCTGGAAATGAATACAAGATTGCAGGTCGAGCACCCGGTCACCGAGCTTACGACCGGACTCGATCTCGTCCATTGGCAAATCCGCGTTGCGGCGGGAGAGAAATTTCCGTATTCACAAGAGCAGCTATCACAACATGGACATGCC
>DAINRK010000651.1:0-2714 GCA_036741855.1 Anaerolineales bacterium | reverse complement strand
ACCGAACTCCACATACAAAATTTTGCGATCATCGATAAACTCGACCTGAGATTTGGCCCCGGTTTGATCATCCTGACCGGTGAAACTGGCGCGGGCAAGTCCATCATCCTTGATGCCGTTGTCATGCTGATCGGCGGCAAAGCAGATACGACCTTCGTGCGCACCGATTCAGATGCCGCGTTCGTTGAGGGTGTGTTCCACCTCAAAGGTCCAGAAAGGGAGGCGGTGCACGCTGTCCTCCAGCGCGAAGAATTGATGGATGATCCCGATTATGTTGTACTTATGCGCGAAGTCCGAAAGGAAGGACGGAGCGTGGCGCGCATCAATGGGAGGACTGTCAGTGTCTCTCTTCTGAAGGAACTGGGAGCGATCCTCGTGGATATCCACGGGCAGGCGGAACATCTCTCACTGCTCGATTCACGCGCCCATTTGGGCCTGCTTGACCGTTATGCAGAAGTTGCCCAACCCCTCAGCGACTACCGCCAAACCTATCATGCATTGTTGAACCTGCGACGCGAGTTGAATGATTTGCGAAAAGCCCAGGCGGATGCAGAGCGCCGCGTGGAGATGCTTACCTATCAAGCGGAAGAGATCGAAGACGCGCGTTTGAAACCTGGTGAGGATGAAGAATTGCGCAAAGAACGCGATAAACTGGCGAATGCAGAGTCACTTGCCCAGAATGCTCAGGAAGCCATTGCAGTATTAGAGGAAGGCTCACCAGATACTCCTGCCGCGACAGATTTAGTAGGGCAGGCCGCTCAGGCATTGGCAGCGCTTGCGAAGCTTGACCCTGCTCAAAATGAGCTGGCAAGTCAGGCAGATCTTTTGCTCGATACCATCTCTGACGTTATTCACAATTTGCGCACTTACCTGGAAGAGATCGAATTCAACCCGAAGCGTCTCGATGAGGTGGAGGAACGGCTGGACCTGATTCATTCTCTCGTGCGCAAGTATGGTGGAAGCATTCCTGCGATCATCGCCTATGGCACGGAGGCGCGCAAGCAGCTTGAAACAATCACGGGCGCAGCAGAACGTATTAACGAACTTGAATTACAGGAAGCAAAACTGCTAGACAAACTTGCCAAACAGGGCAATCTGTTGACTGATAAACGCAAGTCTGCCGCGACCTCGATGGGCAGGGGAATCGAAACGGAACTCAACGATCTGCGAATGTCAGCTGCAAAATTTAACGTGGACTTTCAGACGAAACCTGATCCCAATGGTGCGCCGATACATAATGGCACGCGTATCGCGTTCGATCAAAATGGATTTGATCGAATTGAATTCCTCATCGCGCCGAATCCTGGGGAGGGACTCAAGCCATTGGTAAAGATCGCCTCAGGTGGCGAAACCTCGCGTTTGATGCTGGGCTTGAAAAATGTGCTGGCACGTGCCGATGAAATCCCCTCCCTGATCTTCGATGAAATTGACCAGGGCATCGGTGGACGCGTAGGTATGACCGTCGGACAGAAACTGTGGAATCTCTCACGCACGCATCAGGTCTTTTGTGTAACCCATCTCCCGCAGCTCGCGGCGTTCGGCGATGAGCACTATCAGGTGCAAAAACTGATTCAAGGCAATCGCACGTTGACGCGTGTCGAACGCCTCGATGGTGAACCGCGTTTGCTCGAACTCTCGCAGATGCTCGGCGAAGTAGGTGAGGGGACTCTCCGCTCCGCGCATGAGTTGTTGCAGGTGGCGAGGGGGATGATCAAGGGAAAGTAAGTGTAAATAGATGGATTACACAGATCCTTCATGGATTTAATTCATCCCACGATCATTATCGTAACAGGCAGGCCTGCGGCGGGAAAATCTACTCTCGCGAAATGGCTATCGCATGAACTTAAATTCCCGCTAGTAAGTAAAGATCGTATAAGGGAAAATTTGTTTGATCGTTTGGGCTGGAAAGATAGGAAGTGGGCACGAGAACTTGGAAAAGCCAGTGTCGATATGATGTTTTATTTTGCCCGGGCAGAACTTGAAGTGGGTCATTCAATTATTATGGATAATTCTTTTTACCCACCGGTTTCGACTCCGAGATTTCAAGCTCTTAAAGAACAATATAACGCCACAAGCGTTCAAATTGTGTGCGATTCAGATCGTGAAACGTTATTCCAAAGGTTTAAGGCACGTGCTGAAACAGGGCATCGTCATCCAGGTCATGGGGATCAACAGGTGCTTGAAGAACTCTATACGAATCTTGCTAATAATTCTTCACCATTACTTGAGATTGGTGGTTCAGTTATCGAAGTAGATACAACTGACTTTGCTGAAGTTGATTATCAAAAGATACTGAAACAAGTGAAATCATTGCGCCAGAGTAGGCAGTAGAACTCTGGGCTTTGCATAAGAATTGCTGTTGAATGCACGATAAGAATCGCGTGAAGAAATTAATAAGATCAATATTTACTGTATTGGCGATGGCAGTCATTCTTTGTGTAGGGATTTGGATTCTGGATGCTCAAACAAAGTTCTTTCGAAAAATCTACGATGAATTGATTTTGGACAACCGCAATCACTATCTCCCTTGCGACCAACTGCCATCGGAGTCCGAAGTCAGGCGGGTAATGGAAGCACATCAAGACGTAATCGAGAACATCGAACAGATCAACCCGGGATTCGTCGGCGTGGAGGTGGATAAGTCTACCTGCGCTGGCAGGGCGGATATCATATTTTGGTATGGAACTCACCAGGATAGACTAAAGATTGAAAGC
>DAINRK010000650.1:0-2723 GCA_036741855.1 Anaerolineales bacterium | reverse complement strand
TAATTTATGCTATTCAGGCTGGTCAGGCGGTTGGCTTTGCCAAATAGATAAGTGGTTGTGAGTGATATGCCGTGAACTCAATCGTTGAGATGAGAGACTGCTTCTTTAAAAACTTCATCTATACCAGCATCTAAGTCACGCAATTGATCTTCTGCTCGTCGACGCGTTTCAGGATCAACTGTATTATCGTACATCAACCTTCTGAGAAGCCGCTCAAAATTAACAAATTCACTTACCAATTCGACACCCATTACTGTATCATTGTTCTCAGTATAATATTTTGCCAAAGCCCACCAAGCCCCAATGAATTCATAAAGTTGTTGACTAGAGAGCCATTCTATATCTTCAACTGGAACACTGCGCGCCAGTTCAAGAATTCGTTTTTCTAGTTCACTACGGTCCATACCTTTAGAATAGATTTCTACCATAATTTACTCCTGCTCACATCACGGCCAAGATAGCCATGGCATTGGGGATGGAATTAGCCATGGAAACATTTGTTGAAAAATATCGGGAGTAGAGCAATTGCTATCAAGGTCAAACAACTCATTTGGATCAACCTGCTGCAGTTCAAGTTCGGCGTAGCCTGGAGCCCATCCTGGCTCCGGTAGTTTACCGCCATCAGGTCTTTGCCGAGCTTTCTTGTACTGATCGTACATGTACTTGGCTACTGGCAATGCCGCGATAGTTATGCCAGCGCTACGCAATGTCCTCTCATCGATATACAATATTAAGCCCGGTGTAACTAACATAGCCCAATAGGCATTAGGGATGCCTGAGAGGCCGAATTCATTTGGGTCAACCCTAACCGGACCCATCCCCGCCGAAGGACTTAGGCTAGTTCCCAATTGCCAATTCACATTTGACCAGTGATACGGTGCTCCCGCATAAGGCGCAATAGCATTAGCACGATTGGGCCAATGGTCTTTCGCTGGCAAAAGACCATCATGCACAAATGGTTGAGTTCCGTTGCTGATTGCAGCCTCCTTGAGTAGAATTTCACCATAACCAATAACTATAGCTCTCGGATCAGACGCGGGTTCAATTTCAAATACGCTACCGGTGACACTGTTTCCACCAAAATCCAGGGGTGAAGATCCAAAGCCCTGAGACCTAATCCTGTCAAAAACAATTAAATCGATCTTATCAGTATTCCTACCGGCAAATTCCGCTTGCGTATTCCAGTATCCGTTATTCTGCTCTACCCAGTATTCAATCCAGGGATGCGCAAAATTATTGCTTCGAATATAGGAGGAGGGGTTGCCTAGAAGCTCGGCCCTCGTTCCTGATCGAAAATGCCAAAAAAGCAAACCTGAAGGGTCGCTAAAATTAACGGGGTTTGAGCCAGCATACTGGTAAACATTCTGTTCTAACCGCGAAGGATCCTTCTGAAAGAATCTTCCACTGCTAGGGTCGTAATGCCTTGCCCGCAAATACACTAAATTGTTTGAAGCGTACTCTCCAGTGTTAGGATGTAATCTACGCTGTGGAGGCGTGTCTCTGGTATCCTCACCACAACTTTTGCCAGTTGGGTGGGGACGCCAACGGGACGTGCGGCGTCGGGTGCTCTCGGTATGGCTTTTGGAATGACCTTTGGTCAAGTCCGTGCTTGTGTTTGAGAGACCCACCCGAATCAGGCTTGCATGAGATGACCCTGGATGGTCAAGCTCGAATTGGTGTATGGAACGCACTTCACCTTCCAAATGACACGCCCACCTTCAACAGACGAGAAAGGAGTTCCCATGAGCAAACGTTTCTTTGGATTCGACCTACACAAGAATTTCGTGGTCGTTGCCGCAGTCACCGCAAGGCAGGAGGTCATTTTCAGGCCACATAAGATCGATGCAGCGGATTTGGAAGGCTGGATCATCAAGCACATCACTCGCGATGATGAAGTCGTGATCGAAGCGATGAGCTGCGCCTGGATCATCCATGACATATTGGTTCAACATGCCTCTCGTGTGGTGGTCGCACATCCGTATCATGTCAAACTCATTGCCTCATCTTTTGTCAAAACAGATAAACGGGACGCTGTGGCGCTGGCCAGATTGCTAGCCGCCAACATCCTGCCGGAAGTCTGGATTCCGCCTCAGCCTGTACGGGAGTTACGTTCCTTGATCAATCATCGCAATCGTTTGGTGCAGAGACGAGCAAATGCCAAATGCAGATTGCGCGGTCTGTACCAACAATACCGCATTGTCGCACCGGATGGTAGAGAAGCGTTTGAGCCGGAGTATTGGGACAAGCTCGACCTGCCACAGGTAGAAAAACTGCGTGCTCGTCATATCAGCGAGGAGATCCACATGCTAAGCAAGCAGCTCACGGAGGCAGAAGAAGCCATTTCCCAAATGAGCTCACAGCAACCCTGGGTGGAGGATGTGCCCTACCTGATCCAATTGCCAGGGATCGGGATCATCACGGCCATGACGATCCTGGCTGCGGTGGGTGAGATTGGTCGCTTCCCATCCGCCAAGAAACTGGTGGGTTATGCGGGGTTAGGAGCCAGAGTGTATTCTTCCGGCGAGACCACCAGGACTGGAGGAATTACCAAGCAAGGACGGCGGGAATTGCGTTATGCCATGATCGAAGCCGCCTGGAATGCCATCAAGAATAGTTCTTTTTGGCGGCAGAAATATGAGCAGCTCTCGCGCCGGATGGATAAACAGAAAGCCGCGACGGCAATCGCTCGAAAACTGCTGGTGATCGTATGGAATGTCCTTACC
>DAINRK010000649.1:0-2724 GCA_036741855.1 Anaerolineales bacterium | reverse complement strand
ACCCATTCCCCTCCCGCTCAAGCTGGATAAGACTGGCGTTGTGCGGGTTGGCGGAACGCGAGTGACTCTGGATACCGTAGTCAGAGCATTTATCAGAGGCGCCACCGCAGAAGAAATCGTACAACAATATCCATCGTTGTCGCTGCCAGATATCTACGCAGTAATCAGTTACTATTTGCAAAACAGGGAAGATGTGGAAAAGTATCTTGAAAAACGCCAAAAGCATGCCCAATCCGTCAAACAGGAAAATCAAAGGAGGTTTGACCAATCCGGCATTCGGGAAAGATTGCTGGCGCGCAAAAATAAATAGTCATGCTGCTGCTCATCGCCGATGAAAACTTCAATAATGACATCGTCCGGGGATTGCTAAGGCGAAACCCGAACTTGGATATCGTACGTGTGCAGGATGTGGGATTGAGGGGCGAAGAAGACCCTGTCATCCTGGAATGGGCGGCAAACGAAGGGCGTGTTGTACTCACTCATGATGCGGCAACCATGGCTTCCTTTGCTTACGAAAGAGTCAAGGCGGGGCTATCGATGCCTGGAGTGATCGAAGTAGCGGATGATTTGCCACTTGCCCAGGTGATAGATGATATTCTCCTGATTGCAGAAACCAGCGAAAGAAACGAATGGGAAGGGCGGATTATTTATCTGCCTTTGTGATTCCGATTGGTCAGTATCCAAGATGGCAAAGGTCCGCACCAACAGACTGGCAGATACCATCTATATTTTCAGTACGCGTCGCGCACCAAAAAATGAGATCAAAGATCATGAAAAAAACGCACGCATTCAGGTTAATTAGCGATATATGAGTGGGTTTTGATCGTAGATAAACGAAAAGCTTGTCAGAAGATCCCTTGTCACAATTGGGAGCTTGGGCGCGCGCTGGCAACATACAAACTCCACAAAGACGAGGAGTTGTTTGAGAAGGCATATAGGTATGTCGAGGAATATTTTTAGGGTGGATATGGCAGGGAAAACGCCTGAAGAACTTGCTTTGGAAAAAGTTGAGGAGCCTGCAAGTAGGGGAGCGACAGGTTTTGATTTTAGAAAATCCAGTAGAACTCGATCTAAGAGCTAATTTGCTTCGTGCTTTTCCATTGGCAATACCTCAATTATCAAATCTGCCATGGAAGCAAATACTACTATAGGAATCGTACCAGCAGCAGGATGAGAACGATCACCAGCAGCACATGAACGAGATCTCCCCTGCGCCCCCACCTTCTGCCCCTCCCTGCAAAGGCGCCAAGCAGCCACAAGACGAGCAGAATGATGATAATTGTCTCAAGAGTCATAGCATTGCTCCTTTCGTCAGGCTTACAGCGTAATGATGGATTCTAGTAGCGTGTCTTGAAATACTTAACGTGACGCCCCTGTCGCCGTTACGTAGGCAAAATTACCAAGCTACGATGGGCGGCTATAGCACCAGGCCCGCTTGTATCCATCTGCAAAGTGATGTAATATAAGATCGTACTAGTTGCTCATACGAGCGACTTCCCCGTAGAAATTTCGAAAGGAGAGAAAAATGGACATCAAAGCACTTGCTCAGACTGGTGTTGATTCTTTCAATGACCGCAGCTTTCGAGAGAAAGCCAAAGACCTGATGGATGCTAACGTAGTAGTACTTGATATCCCCACAGGCCAGGAACTACACGGCCCGGATGGTTATATTCAACTCTCAGAGGGCTTTATCAACGCCATCCCCGATCTCAAAGGTACAGCCATCGAACACACCGTGAACGGCAACACGGTCACCAGCCGAATTCGGGGGCAGGGCAACTTTACGGGCACCTTACAAACCCCGCAAGGAAGTTTCCCCGGCAATGGCAATCCTGTTGATATCGAGTATCAGATCGAACAGGAATTCAACGACGCAGGCAAGATGGTGCGCTTTGCTGCGAATTACGACATGCAGGATTTTATGCACCAGCTCGGCATGTAATTCCTGCGATATAAATACAAATCCTGCACCTGTTAAGCATGTGGAGGATTTTGTCATCCTATCGATTGACATATAACATTCGATGTGGGATCTTGCGTGCGCTGTGGCTGTATTCAAAAGAGCAACCAATGATATCAATTGCCTGGTGCTGAATGTTGCACTGCCTCAAAGGAAGAGAGAGATGGCATCATTGACGGTTGCTCACACTCGCAGAAATCCTATGCGGCGAACTCTCGGACCAGACGATCTCGCTCATCAACAGTCTGCGCCGTGAGGATGTTCCAGCCCCGAAATGAGAAGTGCCATTGTCACAGACCTCCTGGATGAAATCCGCATCATCGCCGAAGGAGAAAAAGAAAAACGAACCGGGGAAACCACGAATGCGTGGGGCGCAATGAATTATCTTCTTTTGAGATTTTAGAGAGCGATGCCTCACACCAGCTAACGCGTGAGGAGCTCAGCATCCTGCATCTTCTTCAGCATACGCTGCAAAACCAATACTTCGTTTCTATATACATCCCGCAGCAACGGATCAGTTAGAGTTGCCGGAACTTCGATCTCTTCCGCCTCCAACAATTGAGTAATCAAATTATCAATCTCTGTCATAATCTCTCTTTGATTGTAGAGCGTATTTTCTTCTTAGACAAGCTTTTGGATTATGTATACTTGGCAAAACGCTCCCATAGCGTGAGCGTTTTTATAATCGTATTTCTCAAATCAAATTCGGTAGTCATCAAAGCAGAAGGGTTAAGAAGAAGTTTTATCTATATCGAGTAAAATAT
>DAINRK010000648.1:0-2724 GCA_036741855.1 Anaerolineales bacterium | reverse complement strand
ACACGAAGGTAATCGAATACGATTTGCTTGTTTGTTCCGCGGTCAAATACATAGGGCGCGTTGATCGTACTTTGCTCGATTTTTGTCCATGTTGCATCCCAGACCCAGTTTGGATAGTCGAATTCAATCTCGCGAGTGAAGAAACGAACCCTGTCTGATTCGCCTGTAAGTCTTGGCGTGTCGCCACCCGCAGCGATGATCATCGCGAGAGTAAGCGCGAGAAAGTCAACTATGCGCGCGATACGATAGAACATGCAAATGATTATAATCACAAAGCGGACCTGAGAGGTTGAACCTCTCAGGTCTCGTTAATCAGTAGCAATCCTTTTGTTTTGCCCGTTTTTGGGTGCGGAATTATTTAAATTTCCCCCGAAACCGGTTGATCAGACCATCACTGAGCATATCAGCGATTTTGAGTGCCTGGTTTTGGACCTTATCATGGGCGGCATCGGAAGCCGCGAAGTCGCCGTTCCAGCGCGCCAGAGCCTCCTCTAAGGTGAGGTCGAGATACACCCGGATCATTGGCTTGGTCTTTCTGAGCGGCCAATTCTCCTGATTGGATTCCTGAAAGAATTCGGCGATCTCATCCGCATTGGAGTACCAGCGCGCTACAGAATCCTCAAAGGCTTTCGGGTCTGCCTTCCGCGCGGCCTGAAGCATGGTGACACCAAGCTGAGCATGTTCCTCAAGCAGTTCTGCCAAATCCTCGCCTGCTTCATCACCATAAAAAGGCCTGATAGCGTTTCCAATTTCGTTTTGATTTTGTATCAGATTCTGGGTTGTCTCATTTTGATTTGGCAGATCAGAAAGCGTGCTGATGATTAACTCTCGTGTCCTTTCGCTGTGATCTACCCAAAGTTTACGCATGTTACTGCGAAAAACCTGCGAGTCGATTTTGGACTGGTTTTGAGCCTCGATCCGAGCTGAATTTCCAGCGAGCAAAACGGGCAACATAATAAATAAGATGACGACAATCAAAACATATTTCTTCTTGCGATTCATCTTTTCTCCTCAGATTTGATGAAATGTCAGACGATTTTGAAGAGTTGGCATGCCCAACTGAAACCTTTTGATATTATTTGCGTAATTTCAATAAACGATGATTTGACGCGTGATTATGTAGATGACTTAAAGTGTCGTCAATTGGGAGAATCCCTACTGACTTATTAATATGCATTCTTGTCTACTTGATTAACGGATAGTTGATAGTTTTGTTAAGTTTCCAAAACCCTGCCGCAAAAATTCATTGCCAATTCATATTTGTAGTGTAGAATTCCGGCGTTATACAGGCCCTTGTGGAGGAACAATGCGTGCGTTTATTCGGAAAAACAGAAGAATTCTTATTATACTGCTGATTGTTGGAGTTGTGGCGTCAGCATTTGTCTATGTGCGTGGTTCGAGAGCAGATACTTCAACTCAGTTCCAGACCGCAACGATCGGGAGCGGCAATCTGACGGCTACCATCGGTGCGACCGGCACCGTTCGGGCGAAGCAAACGGCTGTGCTCCTGTGGCAGGCGGCGGGAACGGTTGACACCGTCAATGTAAATGTTGGGCAGGATGTCAGCGCAAGTGAAGAGCTGGCATCTTTACTGAAAACATCCCTGCCTCAAAGTGTCATTATGGCTGAGGCCGATCTGGTCGACGCGCAAAAAGCGTTGGATGATCTGCTCACCTCCGATACGTCCCGTGCCGAAGCGGTGATTACATTGCGCGATGCACAGGAAGCCTATGATCGAGCTGCAAACTGGCGCAAGGAATTGAACGGGAGGATACATATCAAAAAGATCATTTACAAAAAGTTCGGCAATCGGACGATTCCCATCCTAAAGGAATATCGAGGGTATGCCGATAAGGAAACGATCGCGAAAGCTGATGAAGATCTTGCGCTTGCAAAAGCAAAACTGGATGACGCGCAGAGGACTCTTGATAACCTTAGTAACGGAAATTCAGCGGAGTTGATTGCCGCCCAGGCGCGTGTAGATGCTGCCCAGGCGACCCTCAATCTGGCGCACATTACGGCGCCTTTTGCCGGCACTGTGACGGAAGTTCACCCGCTGCCTGGCGATCAGGTTGGCGCTGGAGCGACTGCCTTTCGATTGGATAACCTCTCCAGTCTGCTCGTAGATGTGGAAGTTTCTGAGGTAGACATCAATAGTGTATCTAATGGTCAGCCTGCTTCACTTTCTTTTGACGCCATCCTTAACCAAGATTACCACGGCGAGGTTGTTGAAGTTGCAAAGGCTGGCAATGATGTGAATGGTGTTGTAAGCTTCACCGTTACAGTGGAATTGACCGATGCGGACGTACAGGTGAAACCGGGTATGACTGCCGCGGTAAATATTACTGTAAACGAAATGCAGGATGTCGTCCTTGTCCCGAATAGAGCTGTTCGCCTCGTAGATGGCAATCGGGTTGTCTATCTTCTAGTGAATAATCAGCCTGTCATGACAGAAATCTCTCTTGGGTCTTCATCCGATACGATGAGCGTGATAGCAGGCGGTGAATTAAAGGAAGGCGATGTAGTAATCTTGAATCCGCCGGTTGAGTTCGGGCCGGGTGGCGGACCACGCGACGGTGGGTTTGGGAATTAATAGATGTCGCCTGAAAACGTAATTGAAACCCGTGACATTCGTAAGGTTTACCAAATGGGCGAGGTGCAAGTGGAAGCACTACGCGGCGTGTCATTTGATATTAAACGGGGTGAAGTCGTTGCCATTATGGG
>DAINRK010000647.1:0-2736 GCA_036741855.1 Anaerolineales bacterium | reverse complement strand
CGCTTCGCCGAAGGTCAACTGCTCGAAGGCGAATACGGATATGGGCATATTTGGAAATAGATGAAAAACCGGGGAGGTTACGGTGAGACATGTCAGATCTTGATACGACCCAAACAATATAACAACATCAGCTAGTGTTTACCGAGTAACCGATTTGGAGGAACATGAATGGAATGCGTACTTGAGAATATCACAGTTAATTACGAAGCATATGGCGAAGGCAAACCTATCATCTTTATTCCTGGCTGGGGCTTGAATGCTCGTCTGGCAGCTCACGACATGGAACCATGCTTTCACCAACGGGAAGGATGGAAGCGGATCTATATTGATCCACCAGGTCATGGCAAGACTCCAGGCAAGGATTGGATCACCAATCAGGATAAAATACTTGAGATCATCCTCGCCTGCATTGATAAGCTGACTGCGGGTCAAAACTATTGTCTGGTGGGTCATTCCCTGGGTGCCTACCTGGCGCGTGGAGTCATCCTTAACCGTACAAAGTCTGTTGATGGCATCGCCATGCTCGTTCCTGTGATCATCGGGGAGGATCAAAAACGATCAGTTCCACCTCACAAGGTTCTCATCAAAGACCCAACAATCGATGCGGAATTAACTCCAATGGAGCAAGAGATATTTGGCATCTCAGTGATTCATAGCCGAACTTGGCTCAACACGATTCGAAACTCACCTCAAATCCCGGACAATGAAAGTGGAGATCTTGAATTTCTTGGCAGAATCAGAGACAAGTCAGAGAACTATGCCTTTTCGTTTGATGTGGATGCCCTGCCAGAACCTTTTCTGGGCCCATCATTAATCATCACAGGCCGGCAGGATAATATCGTTGGCTACCAGGATGCATGGAACATCCTGGAGAAATATCCGCGAGCCAGTTATGTTGTGCTGGATCGGGCAGGGCACCCGCTGGAAGACAGCACAAAGCTGGTGCACGTGCTCATGAATGAATGGCTTGATCGTGTAGAAGAAAATATTAGGATTACAAATTAACTTTTTTCGTCTTTGCCTCCAAATGGGACTGTCGGTGAAGCACAGTCGCGTGGTGATACGAATCTGAACACCCAGCGTATAATTCCGTCTATAGGCAATGATGGAGTTTGAATTGCATGGAGCAGGTCGAACCGTCGCAAGCAAACCGAGGCGCGCATCGATGACAAGCTGAAGACCAAACAGACCGAAGAAAGAGTTGAAGATTTTTTTAACCAGTCAAAGATGTGGGACACGGCAGGATGGCTTCGAGATCGCGAAGATCATGAAACAGGCCGCCCGCTCAGATCCAAAGATGTGGGGCTCAAGCATTGTTGGTTTTGGCACTCAACATCTTAACTATGCGAGTGGCCGCGAGCTTGATTGGATGTTGATTGGGTTTTCGCCTCGCAAGGCGAATATCACGCTTTACATTACAGGCGGACTCGAAAAACAGTCGGTTTTGCTTAAGAAGCTTGGCAAATACTCCACCGGCAAGGGCTGCCTGTATATCAAGAAATTGAAAGACGTCGATGTGAAAGTGTTGAAAGAACTGGTCCGCGAATCAGTGCAATCTGTGAAAAAGCCCGACAAATAACTTTAACGGGACTGTGTAAGAACACAGTCCCGTTTTGATTCTATTTTGAAGAGTAACTTATAATTCCACCCATATACGTTCATACGATAATCTATGCAGATGAAAACGCTCACATTATGCCTGAACTGACGAACGACTTTCAATCTTTGCCTGAAGAATATCAGCATGTCATTCGCCTGGCACAAGAAATGCACAAGATCACTGTAGCTCCATTGCAGTTATTAGTCGGAGGATGGTCGGGTGCGGTCGTCTATCTTGTCAGCGTTTCGCACGATGAAACCAAACGTGTTGAGCATTGCATCCTCAAACTGGATCGCAAAGGCAAAAATGCCAAATCAGACGAGGTCACTCGGCACAATACTGTGCTGAGGAAATCTACGCCTGAATTCGCCCGTGCGCACATCGCTGAATTGGTCTTTGACCGCGTCGAACACGAAGGCACCATTGCCATCTTTTATCGGATTGCTGGTCAATCCCTGCTAAAGTATCGTCCCCTATCGAATTACGAACGCCAAAATCAGCTCAAGACCATTTTCACAGAAACCAATAACGTCCTGCTTACAAAGTGGAATAGTACTCAAACATTTGAACAAGCTGTTCACCCACATAAGGTATTGGAAAAATGGCTTGGCTTTCGGCTGGATGCAGGTGGAAATATCGAACGCTTCATTCAAGATACATGTCACGTCAATCCCGATGCCACAGGTTTGCTCATCAATGGGCATGTGTTTCCGAACCCATTAATCCATGCTCGTAAAGCTGAACAGTGGGGTAAGGTCCGTTCGATGGATGTTGCCACCGGTTTTATCCATGGCGATTTGAATACAAACAATATTCTGGTCAAATTTTCCGAGAACAAAGAGGATATTGAAGGCTATTATTTAATTGACTTCGCTCTGTTCAAAGATCAAATGCCTCTGCTATATGACCAGCGCTATCTGGAAATGTCTTATTTGATGCACGCGATGTCGCAAATCTCCTTTGCGAAGTGTGTGGACTTTCTCACAGTACTGGCGGTCGCAGATATCCCTGATCCTCATAAAGTGCCGATTGAGATGTCAGGTATCAGCGCAGTGATCGGGTCCGCTCGAAGCGCATTTGCTGCGTGGGTGACAGAGAATCATCCCAGTCTACATGACGACCTGTGGGGTCAATAT
>DAINRK010000646.1:760-2740 GCA_036741855.1 Anaerolineales bacterium | reverse complement strand
TATGCAAACCTCAAACAAGCGATGTTGGTAGGTGCAAATCTAGGCAAAGCTAAACTGATAAACACAAACTTTGAGGAGGCCAATCTGTTGGGCGCTTCTCTGGAGGGTGCTCGAATCGAGGGGGCAAGTTTCAAGAATACATACGTTACCCAAGATCAGATCGATGAGACCTGTGGCAGACCGAGGGCGCTGCCTCGAGGGCTTAAAATTCCGAAGCCGTGTTAGGCGTCCTCAATCACTGCGGTGCGCTGGTCGCTAGGTCTCCGTTGAGCTTTCACTGCTTCGATTTTGACACTCAATCTGCTGTCAGACTGCTCGAGAGACGGCGAGCAAATCACTAGCAAACTAGGGTTTTGTCCTTCAATATTGCCCGCTCTCAGTTCATCTAGAGCACCAGCCTTCGCAGGTCCTTCCCTGAGACATGCGGTGATACGCGATGGTATCCGATCACCTCCTGTTCGACCCTCGGGTTCACTACTGATTTACTGATTCGCTGTGCATTCGCATGCTAAGAGACTGATACATCACAGTTATAATCATTTTTTCGAGGCATCGGTATACTCGTTGAAAGAACCGAATTGATGAATTGGTATCTATTGTCAGGAAAAGTGTGCTAGGGTGATACCTAGTTTGAACGACAGTCTCTAACCTTATCCCTCGCGCCTCCCTCTTCTATTCCCAGTCTCTGCGCGATTGATTGCTCTAGTTTCTGCTGTTCTCCGGGCATCCAACAGACAACCCTTACGATCTGCGAGACACAAACGATATGACACACGCTGCCCCACCATCAACAGGACTTGGAAAAGCTCTCCCTGATTATATGGCGATGATAATTTTCGGCGTCATAACTTTTGGCGCATTGATCGGTGTCCCCGCCTTCGCAATCCTTTACGGCTACACGTGGCTGGACTGGACCATGTTCGGACTATTGTATGTGGTGACCGGATTGGGCATTACGGTCGGTTACCATCGTCTGTTGGCCCACCATAGCTTCGCCTGCCCCAATTGGGTCAAGACTGGATTCTTAATTGCTGGCGCATGGGCGCTCCAAAACTCCGTGCTCAAGTGGGCGGCAGACCATATCCGCCACCACGCTCACACCGACCAAGAGCAGGATCCATACAATGCTCAGCAGGGATTTTGGTACAGCCACTGTGGATGGTTGTTTTTCAGTGATCCCCATGCGGATCAGAAATACGCAAGCCGCTTACGGCAAGACCCAGTTGTAATGTGGCAGCATCACTTTTACCTTCCCTTAGTCCTCTCAGGGCTCGCTCTCACGTTTGTGATCGGCTTTCTCCATAACGGTTGGATTGGCGGCCTGGGGTGTTTCCTGCTCGCTGGTATCGGCCGTACCTTCGCCGTACTTAATTCGACCTTCTGCATCAATTCGATCTGCCATCTGTGGGGCCGTCAACCTCATGGTCAGGCAGATTCCAGTCGGGATAGCTGGTGGATTTCGCTAGTCACGTTCGGCGAAGGCTACCACAACTATCACCATACCAACCAAGCGGACTACCGCAACGGTCCTCGTTGGTATAATTTCGACCCCTCGAAATGGCTGATCTACACGCTCTCACGATTCGGTTTGGCCTCGTCGCTCCGTACGACTCTTACCTTATAGCTCGACATAGTATGTACTCTTCACACCCCGCGTTAGAGCAATCGGCGGCCAGCGCCGTTATTGAGGAAGTGATCTTTCAGGAGTTGCCTGGGGGGAAAGCGGACACGTGGCGATCTCAAGGCTGCGAGATGTAGAAACGCTCTAAGCTATTTGCGCTCTGGCCAAACACTCAAAACCTGTAACCAACTTCGATGATGTACAGGTCCACTCCCAGGGCATTAGAACCATACAGACCTGCGTCGGAGAAGTGGTGAAGTCGGAATCCCACAAATGCGTGAGGGATCGGATGGATTTGCAGTGCAATGGTCCCCACAATTTGAACAGGCCCCCCAATATCCTGCGTCCCGTATTTGTCC
>DAINRK010000646.1:0-750 GCA_036741855.1 Anaerolineales bacterium | reverse complement strand
GAAGAACCCTAGTCCCACTCCTGCGTCAAGCGACACGAATCCATTCCAGCCGCTTAAGGCCACATCAGGGACAACAGTTCCCATGAACCCCGTCTCTCCCGCAGCATGGAGGGCCCCCGCACTGGTGATCAGTCTCGTCTCGACCCTCCAAGGACTTTCACCCAGGGGCCATGACCAAGGAAGTCTAAAGGTGGCCGCTACGTCGTAAAGTTCAAAATTATAGGTCTGTTGTTTTCCCAAGAGGGGTGCTTTTCCACTGAACCCGTAGCGTGGGCCGATGCTCAACAGAGTCGTATCCCCCGCAATGCTCTTCCCTTGGATCAGGATGGACAGCCCCAGAATAGCTACTGCAGTAATCCGGCATGAAGAGTGACGAGTCTTAACCACTCCAGCCTTTCGTTTGTCGTCAAGACGTACCTTCAAGAAATAATATTGTTCGCCAGTGGGCTGCCAGTAATCTTGTCAATACCGTCTCTAATTGACGGATGGACTCGGCAGACAAGACCTTAGAGAAGCGTCCAAAGCGACACCCATCAGTTGGCCCGTATAATTATTCCGCTTTTAACCCGCCGTGTCTGTTCAAAACAGGACAGTGCTATTGTGAGGAGCTGGCCCGCGGTTTGGGCGGATCGCTCGAATGATTGAGAGTCCCGTAGAAACCTTTTAGGACTCATTGGGCCAACCCAACTAAGTGAGAGGGAGGGGTGGTGTATATGGCGGCGGTATGGCGTGGCGTTGCCAACTTTCGTT
>DAINRK010000645.1:0-2747 GCA_036741855.1 Anaerolineales bacterium | reverse complement strand
TGAACGAGCCGCCCATGACGATCACATCGCGAGTGAGAGGAACGATGCCTGGGTCGAGGCGGACTGCAAGCGCGAGATTCGTCATAGGACCCAAAGATAGAATCGAAACCTGTCCGGGGTTGGTACGAACCGCCTGGATCATTAAGTTTGCGGCGAGATAGGTTGTGGGTCGGAGATCCCAGGGCAAAGTTTTTCCGTAGGCAGATTGCCAACTTTCAAACCAGGTTGCATCTGCAATGAGTGGTTTCTCAGCACCAGGACCAACTGGGATATGTTCGCCGCCCAGCCAGCTGAGCAAACGGTCGAGGTTCAAAGCTGCATTATGTAAGGGAACGTTACCAAAAATTGATCCTGCTCCAACAACATCAACGGATTCATTGCGCAATAGAAAGATCAATGCGGCACCATCGTCTATCTCCGCGCCCGGCGTGCCTAAACCAACATCGGTATCTACATAAACAAGTTTTTTATTCAAGGGGTCTTAGTGTTTAGACCCTAATGGTTTCCTTTGTAATCGAAACTGAATTTTTAACAAACGTTTTCTACAAATTTTCAGTCTGATTTGATGGAAAACCATTAGGGTCTCGCGAAATTTAATCTCCTGATAGCGCGGTTTCCTCCGCGCGCAGCTGAGCGCGGAAGCGACGTCTGGCCATGCTCAGTGCGAACCTGCTGCGCAGTCCAATAATGATGAGCACCAGCAAGGTGGCAACATTCGGCAACAATTTCACAAGGTTGGGCGGCAGGTCGGTTACGTTTTGGATGCGCACGGAGAACGCATCTGCAAATCCAAAGAACAAGCTTGCGAGGAATACTCCCACCGGATGGTTCACACCAAACATGGCAGCGGCAATTGCAATCCAGCCACGCCCGTTGCTCATGTTACGGGTGAACAATTTCAAATGACCAATCGAGAGGAACGCGCCACCCAAGCCGGCCAGTGCTCCACTGATGACTAATGCAAGGGTTTGAAGAAGAATAGCATTGATACCCACTGTCTCAGCGGCGCTTTTGTTTTCGCCCACAGCACGAAGATGGCGGCCGCTTCGCATCTTATAAAGCACAACGAACATTACGATCGTCGCGAGCCACGAAAAATAGACGATGATGTTATAGCCGCTGAGAAGCGGCCCGAAGAAAGGGATATCTTTAACAAGAGGGATTTGGATATCCGGAATGCGCACAATGCTCGGATCGGACCAGCTGCCTACGTTGCCAAACAGGGCGCGCATCACGAACACGGTCAGTTCCACGATTATCAAATTAAACGCAATTGCGAGTATCACCAGGTCCACTTTGTACTTGTGATAGAGGAAAGCGAACAGCAGACCCAACAAGCCACCCGCAATCATCGCAACCAGCAATCCTCCATAGGAATTACCCAGGTAAAAAGCTGCCAAAATTCCAACGAAGGCTCCAAGCAGCATCTTGCTTTCCAATGCCAGGTTGAGTACCCCGGCCTGGTTGCAGAGGGCACCACCAAGCGCAGCCAGCAGGATCGGCGTCGCAAGACGGATTCCGCTATTGAGCAGTTCGACAGTAAAAACGCTGAAAAATCCTTCCATGTTAGCTGCTTTCTCCTTTCAGGTTACTGCCTCGCTTGCGAGTGGACCACTCCCGCGCGCGAACGATGCTTTCCTCGTAGAGCTTCCCTGCAGCAACAAAGAGCACAATGAATCCGATGATCGTACCTCCCAGTTCTCGGGGAATATCCAGCTTCAATTGCAGTCCAATTTGCGCACCCAGTTTGAGACCTGAAAAAAGGATCGCGACGATGAACACTCCAATAGGATGTACCTGCCCAAGGATGGCGGATGTGAGTCCATCGAAACCTAGTCCCACGGAGAAGCCGGTCATAATCCTGCGGTGAACACCCATCACTTCGATCGCACCTGCCAGTCCCGCGAGAGCGCCGCTGATCAGCATGGCACGGACTGCTGAGTTATCACTGGGGATACCTCCAAAAAGTGCAAACTTCCTGGATTGCCCGGCCATGCGCTGCTCGTAGCCAGATTTGGTTCTCCATAAATAGATATAAATAACAATCACGGCAATCACGGCGATAACAAAGCCCACACCCCATTTGGAACCTGGAAGGAACGACATCAATTGCGCAGATTCATCAATAACAGGCGAATGCGCTGTGGTGCTTCGATCGGCTCGCATTGGGAATTGCACCAGATATTCAATGACGAGTGCCGCAATGGAATTGAGCATAATGGTCGCAAGTAATTCGTTTACGCCCAGCTTGACCTTGAGGATGCCTGGAATCCAACCATATCCTGCGCCAACCAACATGGCAGCGATCATTAACACTAAGGCATGAAGAACCGGAGGCAGATGAATGGCATACCCCAGCCAGGCAGCGGCTGCAGCCCCTAATAAATACTGGCCCTCCTGCCCGATGCTGAACATCCCGGAACGGAACGCCACAACGGCGGATAACCCGGTGAGGATAATGGGCGTCGCGCGTTCGAGTGCTGTAATGAAAATGCAGTTGCCGTATTCCGCACAACCAAACCCATTGGAAAAAAGAACGGCATAGGATTCAAAGAGCGGCTTCCGTAAAAACAGGATGAGGATCCCCATCACCACGAGACCAGAAAGGATGGCAAGGAGAGGCACAAGGATGGCATCCAGCAGTTTCCTTAATCTCTGGTTCTTCATGACTGCACCTCCCGTTTGACACCCTCGTTATCTTTGTCATGTTGTTTCAGATCTTCCAACGTTCCGCCCGCCATCAGGAT
>DAINRK010000644.1:0-2752 GCA_036741855.1 Anaerolineales bacterium | reverse complement strand
TACGTGATGGACTTTGACACTCCGTATCAGGTTCTCGCCGCGAACTCGTTCGACAGCCAGCACTTTATCACCGTACATCATCGCAGATTGCTTGAGCCACCTTCTATTTTAAGTTTCTCCCCACATCATTTCGGCGTTGATTTTCGAGCGCGTGTCGAAGGTGATCATTTCCACGATCAACTCTTACGTCGCATCGGCGTGGATGTTGTGGAACTGAGCGCGCATTGTTGGGGAGGGAACAACGTCCTTGCCTATAACGCGCGGACCAAGGCCCGTATCCTTTTTACCATTATGCCTGTTACCGATAAAAAGACCCGAGTCTACATCCTGAACGTGATGCCGAAAGGAACTGCGGACAACCTGCCGCGTCCCGTTCGGCGAATGATTTTGACAATCATGCACAAACTCACGATTGCATTCTTAAAGTCTGATATTGTTGTGATGCGCGATTTACAATTTAAGTTAGGCCTGTTGTTGCGTGATGCCGATCATGTTTTCATTCAATGGGTAAAGTATTGGAAGTCTCTGCCGCTTGCCACGCTCTAGGGACAAGTCAATGACAGTTGCGTTAACGAGTATCGCCATTGCGCGCGATGATTTATCCGATTCAGATGTTCAATCGATGTTCGGTGTCTTCCAGGAAAATTTCAACGGCGCGACGCCGGAAATCTTCGAGCGCGATCTCGCCAGTAAAAACTGGGTTATTCTCCTACGCGATGCAGAGACCAATGAAATCCAGGGATTCTCGACCCTTTCCCTCTATGAAACAAAATTCGATAATAAGCTTTTAAGTGTCGTTTATTCGGGCGATACGATCATTCGCCGTGAGTATTGGGGCACGCCTCAACTTCCCAGCACATGGATCAAGACTGTGCTGGAGAAATCCGTAAACATGGTTCAACCGCTCTACTGGTTGTTGATTTCATCGGGATATAAAACGTATCGGTTTCTTACAGTCTTTTACAAGGAGTTTTATCCTCGTTACGATATACCTACTCCGCCGGATATTCAGCTACTGATGGAGCATCTTGCAAGGAGGCGATTCGGCCCGGACTATCACTGTGAAGAAGGTGTGGTCCGTTTTCAAAGTGGCGCAACGCCACTGCGGGAAGGCATCGCAGAAGTGACAGATGAACGTCTGCATGATCCGCATGTGGCATTCTACATTTCACGGAATCCCGGTTATGTGCGTGGTGATGAACTCGTTTGTATCACGCGCGTACATCCCGATAATTTCACTCCTGCAGGCAAGCGGATGGCGCGATGAAGACAAAGTTTGCCAACGGGTTGTGGGTGGCATCCTGCCTTCCCGACTGGCTCCGCTTCCAAAACGCTGCAGAAAGTGTTCAAGAAACACAAACCAGATTATTGTCTCAATATTTGAATGCAAATAAAAGGACCGACTACGGGGAACGTTTTTGCTTCGATAAGATCACTTCACCATCCGAATATCAGCAACTTGTTCCACTTACGACGTACGACGATTACAGTGAATACATCTCGCGTATTGGTGATGGACAACCTTCCGTGTTGACTGCAGAACCCGTTCGTATGTTCGAACTTTCCAGCGGCTCAACGGCTGCCTCGAAGTTGATCCCCTATACAAAAAGCCTCAAGTCTGAATTTCAACGCGGAATCGCGCCTTGGATTTATAACCTCTATACCAGCATCCCGGATTTGCAAAATGGTCCTGCCTATTGGTCAATTACACCGCTGATCGATGGTAAACGCCTTACATCTGCTGGTATTCCAATCGGATTTGAATCGGACAGCGACTATCTCGGATTGTTGGGTAAATGGCTGGTGGATTCGGTCATGGCGGTTCCAAATCACGTGAAGAACATTGCCGATGTGGATTCGTTTCGTTACATAACCCTTCTCTATCTTTTGCGACATCCGGAATTACGATTGATCTCCGTTTGGAATCCTACGTTTCTAAGTTTGCTGCTTGCTCGATTACCTGACTGGTGGGCGCGCCTGTTGAATGACATCGAGCACGGCATGATCGCAGCGTCCGATACTGAATTCCGAGTTGCTCCAAGGCCCGAACGTGCGCGCACCTTGCGCGACTTTTCTCCGACGGATTATGAACTTTTCTGGCCCTATCTACGCCTCATCAGTTGCTGGATGGATGGCGCGGCTGCACCATACGCGCGTCAAATTGAGGAAATGTTTCCGGGCGTGCAGTTGCAGGCAAAGGGGCTGCTGGCAACCGAGGCTTTTGTATCATTACCAATCGTCGGAGTGGAAGGGAGCGTGCTTTCCATTAATTCGCACTTCTTTGAATTCATCGATGAGGCAGGTGACGCTCTTCTCGCTCATCAAATTGAAAAAGGCAAACAATATTCTGTGGTCGTTAGCACAGGAGGCGGCTTGTATCGCTACCAATTGCAAGATGTAATTGAAGTCATTGGTCATTGGAAGCATGTTCCGCGTATCCGATTCCTCGCCAAGGCGGATCGCATTTCGGATTGGTTCGGGGAAAAACTGGACGAACAATTTGTAGCGAGTGTTTTAGAGAAGGTATTTTCAGTTCACAAGATTTCTCCTTCGTTTGCCATGCTCGCACCCGATGATAGTGATGATTTTCGTTATGTACTCTTCATTGAGGTCGATGAGTACGACACTGACCTGGCACAGGATGTAGACGACCAACTGCGAAATAATTTTCACTATGATTATTGCCGCAAGTTGGGACAACTCCAGCCAGTGGAGATCGTTCGAGTATTGCAAGGTATAGAGACCTATCTAC
>DAINRK010000643.1:0-2757 GCA_036741855.1 Anaerolineales bacterium | reverse complement strand
CTGCCTCTGCGCCCGAGTTGGCAAAATAAAATGAATCAATTGAAGGCGGAACTATCGTCCGGAGTTCCTCGATGAGTTGAAGCATCGGCTTGTGAATGACCAGATTTGCCTGAGCGTGGAGAAACAACCCAGCCTGTTCGCGAATCGCTTCGACTACTTTCGGATGGCAATGGCCTGTATTTGTGACGCCAATGCCGCAAGTGAAGTCGAGCAATTTGCGCCCATCCTCTGTGTAAATATATGAGCCTTCGGCGCGGTCCGCGACAAAGTTGAAGATGCGCGTCCAAACCGGAGACATATGTGGAAAATTCTGTTCGTAGAGTGTGTTTGTTGCCATCGCGGTCTTTCTCAAAATGCAAGTTGGAATTGCTACTTCATAGCAGAGACTAGAGATTTGAGATTTCGACTAATCTCCAGTCTCAAAGCTCTTTTATGCCTGTGCAATCATGACATGCTTGGTGATTTGGTAATCGCCAATGGCTTCGGCGGATAGGTCCTTGCCAAAGCCGGATTGCTTGAATCCACCGTGAGGAGTTTCCGAGGTCAAGGGCATGTGATCGTTGATCCAGACGGTACCAAATTCAAGTTGGGAGGAGAGGCGCATAGCGCGTCCGATATCCTTTGTAAAGACAGAAGCAGCGAGTCCGTATAGCACATCGTTACCTTTTGTAAGAGCGTCCGCTTCATCTTCGAATTCTTGAACCGTGACAACAGGACCAAAGACTTCATTTTGGACGATCTCCCAATCCTGTTGAACATCGCCGATAACAGTCGGCGCATAGTAATAACCTTTATCAAATCCACTTGGCACACCGCCGCCAGTTAGTATCTTTGCGCCCTGCGCTTTCGCACGATCCACAAAACCAGTGACGCGCTCGCGCTGGACACGAGAAATAAGCGGTCCCATCTGAACACCGTCGTCAAAGGGCAATCCAACTTTCACGTTTTTCATCGCTTCGACCACTGCATCCTGCATGACTTTGACTTTGCTCTTTTCGACATACAACCGCGTCGCAGCCGTGCAATCCTGGCCTGTATTTAAGGTGGCCGCCATCGAAGCTTTCGCGGCAACCAATTCAGGATCTGCGTCATCAAACACGATAATGGGAGCCTTACCGCCAAGTTCAAGATGAACGCGCTTAAGCGTATCGGCAGCAGCCTTCATGATCTTCTTGCCAGTGCCTGTGGAGCCTGTGAGGCTTACCATTCGCACATCAGGATGCTCGACAATGGCTTGACCTGTATCGTTGCCACCAGAAATGATATTAACTACCCCGTCAGGAATACCGGCTTCCTTAATAATCTCGGCAAGCATGAGCGTGGTGAGAGGAGTGCCCGGCGCGGGTTTGAGAACGATGGTGCATCCCGCTGCCAACGCCGGACCAATCTTCCAGGCCGCCATCATCAGGGGATAATTCCACGGTGCAATCTGACCAACGACACCCACAGGCTCGCGACGATAAATGGATGTGTAACCAGCCATGAACTCACCTGCATGGGAGCCATGTGTATCGCGCGCCGCGCTCGCAAAGAATCGCAGATTATCGACGGCAAAGGGAATATCGCCGCCCAGGCTGACAAACGCATATGGCTTACCTGTATTCTCTGATTCAACTTTTGCAAGTGACTCAGCATTGGATTCAATCAAATCCGCCAGCTTCCAGATGATCTTCGACCGTTCGCCGGGAGTCTTCTTCGACCAGCGACCGTCATAGAAGGCACGTTTGGCAGCCTGCACCGCGCGGTCCACATCTTCACGGCTGGCATCGACCACTTCGGCAATTTCCTTCCCAGTGGTGGGGTCTTCGATGGACATGACGCTTCCACCATTGGTATCTTCCCACTTACCATCAATCCATAATTTGTAGTTCATGTTGGGCTCCTGTTGATGGGTCTACGAGTTTATTTACGAGTTCAATCGAATTGCAACCAACTGAATATTGGTCATATCTTCCATTGCAAACTTAACACCTTCACGGCCTAATCCGCTTTGACGATTGCCACCATAAGGCATGTGGTCGGCGCGGAAGTTTGGCGTATCGTTTACAATCACGCCGCCAAAGTTCAAACGCTTCACGGCCTTGAACACACGATTCACATCATTGGTGAAGACACCTACCTGCAAACCAAACTTTGTATCATTGGCTTGTTTCAGTGCAGATTCAAAATCATCACTTGAAATGACAGAAGCTACCGGAGCAAACACTTCCTCTGAAACAACTTTCATTTCATCAGCCACATCGGTCAGAACAGTCGGATAGTAAACTGTCCCATCGCGTCTGCCGCCCGTCAATACCTTCGCACCCGAATCCTGTGCTTCTTTGACCCAGCCTTCAACCCGATCCACCTCCTTGGCATCAATCATCGGTCCAACGTCCACGCGCTCATCAAGTGGATCCCCGACCACCATCGCTTCTGTGGCTTTTACAAATTTTTCGGCGAACGGTTCATAAACCTGTTTCTCACTGTAAATACGTTGAACAGAAATACAAACCTGTCCAGAATTGTAAAAAGCACCCACTGCACATCGCTTGGCGACGAAATCCAAATCGGCATCAGGCGCGACGACGACCGGGGAGGTATTGCCCAACTCCAAGGTGACCTTCTTAATGCCCGCCACCGATAAGATATGACGTCCGACATCTGGAGAGCCAGTAAACGTTATTTTATCTACCCGTTCATCAGTGACAAGCCATTCGCCCACTGTCCCACCTGAGCCAACCACTAAATTGATTGCGCCAGCAGGCAAGCCTGCCT
>DAINRK010000642.1:0-2771 GCA_036741855.1 Anaerolineales bacterium | reverse complement strand
AAACTATCCCTTAAGAGCCGAAGCTGCTTTTTCACGGTTTCTGGCTTCTTCGCGACAAGGATTTGATATCTGCTTATATGCGGGTAAAAAGTGGTTGTCAGCAGATCATCTGAGGAACTCAAACCACGAGGACGAATGTCAGCATAGCGTTTTCGGATATGATACATCTCTTGCCAGGCGTCTAAATCGACTGGGTGAAACAGGTACTCCTCTTTCTTTTTTGTCTGGTTCATAGACGAACGTTAGCGTAGTAAAACTTACTCTCTTTTCAATGTCAACGCGATGTTGCCATAGAAAGAGTAAAAAGACTAGCCTATCTTATCAATACGTTTATCTTTCGACAAGCTCGACAACACAATATGCTGTCACTGGTTTTCTTACTCATCATTTACCAAATCTCAACAATTATCTGAGTACCAAATATGTATGATGGCTTTTTATGAACCTGCTCAAATACCAACACCTTTTCGATGGGGGAGAGGAAGAAGGGGGGAATGCGCCGGGAATTGATGGCAAGATAAAGCTACGCCACGGCGTAGCACCTCAGCCACCGGCGAGCTTCGGAACGCCATCCCCGGCGCATTCTGAAGGGGCACATCACGGGTCGCAGAAACGCAAAGGGCGGAAGGGCAACTGCTATCTGACGCCCGGTGAGTGGGAGCTGATTATCTCCCTGCAAAAAAAGTGGAGTACGCCGGAGAACAAACTGTCCGAAATGGGGGTTGTCTCCGATCTCGTCCGGAAGGGTCTGCAATTCACGGTTGAGAATCAGCACGCCGCGCTTCTTGAACCCCGTATCGAAACAACCATCGTCCGGGTCTTAGGCAACTACACAAATCGCACTGACAGCCTTCTTGCCAGGATATTCTACGCAATGGAATTCTTCAGACTGTTGTTTGTCCGCTTCTTCAAACTGTTCGTCGGTAACGACAAAATGGTTGATGAGCTTGTAGTAGACCTCGATCAGGAAGCGCGTAACAATATCAAGAAGAAATATGGCAATTGATAAGGGTCGTTACATTTCAAAGTTTGATCCTGCCCGCGTCGGGAAAGCGAGAAAACACCTTGCCTATATCGTTACCCGCAAAGGCCGACATGGGGAGAAGATGGAACGCCAGCTTTTCAACAATACCGGAGAGGTTGCACAAGAGTATGTCGAGCGTTTAATCGAATCCTCGCGGGGCATGAATATCTTTAAGATCATTTTAAACTTCGACCCCCAGACGTGAAGACACCTTCAAAGATTTAGACCTCCGAAGCATTACCCACCACGTCATGCTCAAGCTCAAAGAACTCCTGCAAAAGGATTTCGAGTGGGTAGCCGTCATGCACAACGATCATGGCAGATTACGGTTTGACGGCACTCCCAAACGCCATATTCACTCACTGGTGTTTGTGAATGGCCGTTTGGAGAAAGAACACCTTGCAAGCTTGCGGGAGGTTGCCCATGAGCAGGCAATGAAACAACGGCTGCAACTTGATCTGATGCGGGAGCGGCAACAGGAACAGCACTTTTCCATCCAGCGTGGCGCGCACATAACACGTTCGACTGAGTATCAGCCGATGACCGGTCACGCCGGAGGCCGGGCAAGACACGTCCGGGGCACTCGATTCCTCAAGGAGCGAATCGGCTGTCAGAATTGCAGTTACCGAAACTCGATGGTGAAGCTAAAGAGTGGCAAATTCTGGTGTCCGACCTGCGGCAAGGTGCGGGCGCGGGAGCGGGAGTTAAGTTTATAGTGTACCATGAACAAATTTTTTTACAGTCTCAATCTCTGGCAGAGCAGAATAAGTCACTTCTTATCGACAGAAAAGTATTTACACGCGGAACGGTTTGCCCTGCCCCACGAACTGGCGGGGTTTTCATCTGAAAAGCCTGACAACTTCGGATTACTATTAGGGATTGATGACTATGGGCGGTATTTACAGATTACCGCCAGTAACAAGCGAAAACGGCTGGGAAACGTCTTAAAGGTCGCGCCAACAGGAGGCGGGAAAAGTACGGATTTTAAGCACCAGCTTCTTTACTGGAAGGGGAGCGCGATTGTCAATGATATTAAGGGGGAACTCTACGCCGATACCGCCGATCCCCGCCGGGAGTTTTCGGATGTGTACTCCATTGACCTGCAAGGCGGGGGGAATAAGTTCGATCCGCTCATGGGGAAATACACGGAAGACGATTTATATGCCGTTGCCAAATTACTGTTATATGAACCCACTGAACGCGACCCCTCATTTACCCAGCGGGGCATCGAAATTGTCAAGCTTTTCTTTTTAGCCGCCCGAATCGCCGGGATACCCGCCTTTTTATTCCTCTACGAGGTCACGCAATTGGGAATTAACGGGCTGGCAAGACGTATCCATGATGTAAGTCCCCAACTTGCCATAAGCCTGCTTGACAGCGAGTATAACCCCAATACGGATTACCGGGAAACCAAATACTTAGTTGATTCCTGGGCTTCTGCGCGAGCGCGGCTTCAGCCGTTTTTAACGGAAGTGGTCGCGCAATCGTTTTCCCGTTCAGATTTTCGCATTGCTGATTTACTCACAGGGGAGCGGCCAATAACCATCTATCTGAAATGGCCGGAAACGAAATTATTCGCGCTTCAGCCCGTTATGAAACTCTTGTGGGGCACATTTATCAGCGAACTCGAGAATACGTATGATGATCTGTACAAAAAGTACGGTTCTGCTGGGTGTTCTCAATTACAAAAAATCCTGTTTCTCATTGACGAAGGCGGGGTAACGCCGATCCCTGAGCTGTATAAATA
>DAINRK010000641.1:0-2793 GCA_036741855.1 Anaerolineales bacterium | reverse complement strand
GGCGCTGCCCGTGCAGAACATGATGGCGGTGTTGTTGTGGAACGAGTCCACCCAACTGGCTTCGTATTGATCGGTCGTCGTGTTATAGCCAAAAGTGAACATTCCGTGCTGTTGCTCACCCTCGATGGAGCCTTGATAAAGATAAATGGCAAAGCGTCCTTCCAATACCAAGGTAATGGTTCCCAGAACAGGTGATTCATCGGTGAGTTTGTCAGGCTCGAGCCAGAGCCTGGATATGCCGGTCCAGCTGCCGGCAAGTTGTGCGAGAAAATGATGAGGGCTACCTGAGGATTTTTCGAACGCCATATATTGCCTCCTTTATTCGGGCTTGAATCCCAAAACGCAAAAGATTGTATCTTCGGGCTTAACAGGGTCAAATGTAAAATCATGAAATACTTGAATATCTTTGAAGCCCACTGCCCGATATAACTTCACAGCCTGCTCCTGTGTATATGATCGTGTTCCGGGCGATTGATGATGTTCTTCGGATGAAATCACTTCTCCATCACGGATAATTTCATAGCGATCTATGGTGTGTTCGAGATCTGTATCAGGGTCAAAGCGTGCGTATTGCCAGCGTCGGATCGTCGCGCCATCTTCCGGTCGGACCACTTCACGTGTGAATTCGTTTTCCAGTGGTTCGCCTTTGTTCCAGAGAGTCATAAATGGCATAGCTAAGACGCCGCCTGGCAGTAAATGTTTGTAAAAGCGATCCATCGCAATGGGTGGAAGTTTTTCATCTAATAAAAGTTGAAATGAACTGGAAGGCACAAGGATGGTCTGATATTTGCGCGGCAAGGAAAGTTTAGTCATTTCCTGTTGATGGACAGTTGGCTTCAGATTTAGTTCTTCAGCTTTCCGCTTTAGCAACGCGAGCATCTCAGGCGAGTTATCAACGCCGTCAATGTCAATGCCTTGCTGCATGAAATCGAGCAGGATACGCCCTGTTCCACAGCCGACATCCAGCACAGGCGGACCGTACTTTTTGACGACATCCAGATAGAAGAGGCGATCCTCCCAATTGGATGTGTCGCCGCGGAATAAATCCCAGAATTCGGCAAGCATGCCGTAGTATTCGTAGGAGGGTGTTGGTGACATAGAGGGTTTCCTAAAGGGATAGTATTGGTAGATAAAGAAAGATGAAAGAGGAAAGAATTTGTTAAGGAAAAGGTACTTCCGAGTCGAGCGAGAAGTCTGATGGTTGTACATCGTATTCGGCTTGCTCTTCACGGATGGCGTGTTTTCGTTGATGAGAGATCATTGATGTCAACATACTAATAATTTTTGTCATTAGCTCCATACGATGCTTAACAACTTCAACGGGTAAAACGTGATGTGACTTATAATACCAATCGCGGCTCTCGCGTGCCGAGCCAAGTGAAATTTCAAAAAAGCGAGCCCGATCCAGTCCTTTGCTTCGAGAATATCCCTCAGTCAGATTTGCACTGATTGAACCAAGGGAACGGTGGAGTTGATCGGCCACACCCCACATCAGGTTATTTTTCGATAAAGCGATTACATCATTCCAACCAATATCGCCAGCAAATAAAGCAAGACGATACACTTCAAGCTTCCAAATCGGATCATTAGTGATTTCAGACGGAACAGTACTAAGCCACTCTGTATAGTTCATAATCCGGTAGTTCTCTTTCGTCTTTCCTCTTTCTTACATTCGGAAAACACCAAAATTATTCTCTTCAACCGGCGAATTCAAAACAACCGACAACGCCAACCCCAACACCTGACGCGTATCAACTGGATCGATCACCCCATCATCCCATAATCTCGCTGTCGAATGATAGGGATTTCCCTCGTCTTCATATTTCTCCAAAATGGGACGTTTGAATTCATCCGCTTCTTCTTTCGATATAGCAGGCTTACCCTCGCGCGCGAGTTGTTCCTGTTTGATGGTGAGTAATACATTCGCGGCTTGTTCCCCACCCATGACGGATATGCGCGCGTTGGGCCACATCCACAGGAAGCGCGAGGCGTAGGCACGTCCGCTCATGGCGTAGTTGCCCGCACCGAAGGAACCGCCGATGATCACGGTCAGTTTGGGAACGTGGGTGTTGGCCACGGCGTGGACCATCTTCGCGCCGTCTTTGGCAATGCCACCAACTTCGGCTTCACGCCCCACCATGAAGCCAGTGATGTTTTGCAGGAAGATCAAAGGTATGCCGCGCTGGTCACACAGCTCGATAAAGTGAGTCGCTTTGAGCGCGGACTCGCTGAACAGCACCCCGTTGTTGGCGATGATACCAACAGGGTATCCGTGAATGCGCGCGAACCCCGTTACTAACGTCGTGCCGTAGCGCGCTTTGAACTCGCGGAACTTGCTGCCATCCACGAGACGCGCAATGATTTCATGGACATCATAGGTTTCTCTAAATGTAGATGGCAAAATTCCGTAGATTTCTTCGGCGGGATATAACGGTTCTTCGGGTGGGAAAGAGGAAAGAGGAAAGAGCCATGTCTTTCCTCTTTCCTCTTTCGTTAGACCTTCAACAATGTCGCGCAGAATCTGGATGGCATGATCATCATCTTCTGCAAAGTGATCTGCAACACCAGAAAGACGTGTGTGAACGTCCGCGCCGCCGAGTTCCTCCGCAGTGACATCTTCGCCCGTCGCGGCTTTAACGAGCGGAGGTCCGCCGAGGAAGATCGTGCCCGTGCCTTTGACGATGATGGCTTCGTCGCTCATGGCAGGGACGTACGCGCCGCCCGCCGTGCAGCTTCCCATCACCGCCGCGATCTGCGGAATCCCTTTCGCAGACATGCGCGCCTGGTTATAGA
>DAINRK010000640.1:0-2810 GCA_036741855.1 Anaerolineales bacterium | reverse complement strand
TGCGATGTATTTTCCAGAAAAACTAAACGCACCTGTAACCGCTACTTTCATGTTGTCTCCTTATTGTGAAATAAATCACAATCAAATTATAAGATAGTCTATCTGATTTGTCAAGATTTTAGAAACAAAATAGCCGCTATTTGAAAAATTAGCGGCTTGAATTCCATCGATTAAAATTTATTGTGAAACTTGGAGCGCCTGATAAATTTCCGCGCCGCTCCAACCAGAACGGAGGGCCTGATACTGGTCAATGTAAAAGTTTACGAACTTTTGATCGTTTCCAGATTGAAAGGCAATACTTACACGTCCCGGCCGCGGTCCCACAATTTTATCTGGTGGAATGCCCTCAACAACCTGCATCACTTTGACTATCCAATCGCCAAGCGCAGATTCATCAGATAGGTCACTTACTTGAAGCGTAATATTGAAGTCTGTCTCCATAGGGATGAACGTTCTGGTTGTCCCATCCTGATGGATACAGTCTTCGCCGAAAGCAAAAGCTTTGGCTTGTGCTTCCAGGTTGAGGTTTTGAATGTCTTGTTGAAATTCAGCAGTGAGTTCGGGAAGATCTTGATATGCCCACTGATAGCCGCAGCTGCCGTATGGTGGCGGCGTAGCGGTGAGTGTCTGCGTAGCGGTTACTGTTGCAGGCGAAGCGGGTGCAGTCGGTGTAAGGGGCAGGGAACAGGCGCAGATCAGGATCAGAGAAAGAAGAGCAAGGAAGGAGTTCTTCATATATAGCCCGACGAATCCTTACTTCCCTTTGTTCCAACTATTTCATCCGGATGTTCAACTGCTGGATCAATCCAATTTCAAAATATCCGCCGCGGCAGTTGCCATTAAGGCTGCGCCGCTGATAAGCGCTTTTTCGTCAAAGTCAAATTTGGGATGGTGATGGTTGTAGTTAAGATTCTTTTCGTCGTTTGCCGAGCCAATGAAGAAGTAACAGCCATTCACTTTTTCCTGCATATAGCCCATATCCTCCGCACCCATCGTGAGATAGGATTCAGTATCAATTTTAGTTTGAGGGAAAAGGTCCTGCGCAGATTTCAGTACGCTTGAGGCTACCTCATCATTATTTAGGACGGTCGGCGTGACTTGTTTGAGCGTGATCTCGACTTGGCATCCCATCGACTCCGCGATACCGCGCACAAGTTGCTCAAAACGCTCCAGTACGGTTTTGCGTACAGCAAGGTCAAATGTGCGGATCGTGCCGCCGAGTTCGGCAGTCTGCGGAATGATGTTAAAGGCGGTGCCTGCCTGAACTGATGTGACACTGACAACAGATGATTTTAAGGGTGGAACGTTACGTGATGTGATGGTTTGCAATGCACTGACGATCTGTGCAGCGGTGACAACAGGATCAATCGTTGTATGGGGCGCGGCACCGTGCCCACCTTTCCCGGTCAGCTTTATGATGAACATTTCTGCACCAGCCATCACAGGTCCTTTTGCGACGTTGATCCATCCAAGCGGTTTGTCGTTCCACAAATGGAGCGACAGAGTCTTATCCACCTTGGGACCGTCTAAAACACCGTCTCGCATCATCATCAGATTGCCGCCCACTTCTTCGCCGTTGACTCCCTCCTCAGATGGCTGAAAACAGAATTTGATATTTCCCGCGATTTCTTCGCGATGGGCGTGAAGCATTTTTGCAACGGTAAGTCCGATTGCCGTGTGACCATCATGGCCACAGGCGTGCATGACGCCGGGATTTGTGGAGGTGTATTCCGCACCTGTGTCTTCGGTAATTGGGAGGGCGTCCATATCAAAGCGGAGGAGGAGAGTTGGTCCAGGCTTCGCGCCTTCAAGCAGACCGACAACTCCTGTTTTACCAACGCCTTTGGTGACTTCGATGCCAAGTGCTTCAAGTTCTTTCGCGACAATGCCGCCCGTGCGGACCTCTCTAAATCCGAGTTCGGGGTGCATATGAAAGTCCCGACGAAGGGATTGAGTGTATGGAAAAAGTTCTTCGGCTTGTTCGAGGAAGTTATTCATTATGTTTCCTTTTCAAGGATGGGAGTGGGTCTTGTACTTGGTAATTAGTAATTCGCTAGAGACTAGAGATTGTAACCACTTCAATCTCTGTCAGCCATTTTACCCAATGCCAGCCGCGTCGTGAGGGGACAACTGCGCGCAGGGGATAACCATGGTTATGCTCTAAAACTTCGTTCCCAACATGGGTAGCCAATAAAATCTCCTGTGCCTGCGCGAGCGTGAAGTTAGCAACGTATTCTGCAACTCCTTTCAATACAACCGCCACTACCTGCTCTTGCACCCCGGCAAGCATAAATAAATCGGTGAGACGAATCCCTCGCCAGGTCTGAGTTGTGTACCAGCCTCCAGTGCAATCCAAAGTGGCGGTAACCTCAGAATTAGATAAGGCAACTAAATCAGCATAACTCAGAGTCAAGGGCATCATAACTGCCCCTGTAAGCCTTAAGCTCCAAGTTGAGAGATCAAGTTTGATTTTGCCCTGATTAGGTCCGCTGGTAACAGGATGTACATTCCCAGCGAAGGAGCCTTCCTCGCGTGAACCTGTGAAGCGACGTGAGGACTCCGAGCTTTGGAGGGATCTGGCTATGATTTCGGCTGCGCCCCATGTTGCAATGGACGCGACACCCAGCCCCAGGAGTTTAAGTATTTGTCGCCGACCCGTGAAATCAATTTTCTTTGGATGAGGCCAGCGACGCCAGGCGTGGATCACGAAGAGCGGTAACAATAAATATAGCGCGATGCCCCAATGCCATCCAATGGCGGTGTATCCGTATTCTGCGACCCAAATATATTTTTCGCCGAGGTTCCATTTC
>DAINRK010000639.1:0-2816 GCA_036741855.1 Anaerolineales bacterium | reverse complement strand
CTTCTTTTGCTCCAGCATTTCTCAACAACTTGATAAGCGGACCCATCGTATTTCCGCGCACGATACTGTCATCGATCATAACAACGCGCTTGTTCAAAACATTTTCATGAATCACATTGAACTTCAATGCCACCCCGCGCTTGCGCAAAGAATCTGTGGGCTCAATGAACGTCCGCCCAACGTATCTGTTCTTGATAAAGCCATCGTTATATGGAATCTCACTCACGTGTGAAAATCCAATCGCCGCAGGGACAGACGAATCCGGAACAGGAATTACAACATCTCCAACCGTATTTCCCATCTTGTTTGAAATTTCCTTCGCCAACTCCTCCCCCAATCTCTGCCTTACGTGATGGACATTGATCCCATCCCATGTTTGGTCCGGTCTCGCAAAATAGATATGCTCAAACACACACATCGCCGAAGGCTCCACGGAGGGCAGCGCCTGCATCACTTTCAATGCACTATTCGAAAGTGACACCACTTCGCCAGGCTTCACATCACGGATGGTTTCGCATCCCAACGTTTGCAATGCACCCGATTCCGAAGCCACCGCATGTCCTCCGCTTGGCAGCAAGCCAATGCACAGCGGACGAAATCCCCATGGGTCACGCACGGCATACACGCAATCACGAGTCATAATCACCAGCGAATACGCGCCCATCCATTTCTTCATGGCGGTCTTGATCCGTTCCTCCCAGGTCGCACCGCCGTTGCGCGCTAACATCATGGTCATCACTTCAGTATCCGACGATGACGAAAACCCGATGCCATGCTGCATCAACTCATTTCGTAGCTCCGCCGAGTTGACCAAATTGCCGTTGTGCGCCAATGCCAGCGGACCATGAATGGTCTCGATCATGAATGGCTGCGCATTCCGCAACAATGATGAGCCCGTCGTCGAGTAACGTGTGTGACCAATCGCATAATGCCCTTTCAACTCTGCCATGGTGTTTGGCGTGAACACTTGCGAAACCAACCCCACACCCTTGTGCATGGATATCGTCTGCCCATCTGCAACAGCGATTCCCGCCGCTTCCTGTCCTCGATGTTGCAGCGCGTACAACCCAAAAAATGTCATGCGGGCGACATCTTCGTTTGGCGCAAACACTCCAATCACGCCGCACTCTTCATGCGGACGATCATCATCGAGTCCAAAATGGATTTGATTATCGAACACTGGCATCGTCCTTGATGATCTTGTCTGCCGCTCGCTTCTGACTCGCCTTGACCTGCTCCCGCACTTCGATATTTGCTACGCCGAAAATTTTTGCCGCCAGCAGCGCCGCATTGGCAGGTTCCAGCACTACCGCAGGCGCTATCCCCGAAGGCATGCGTAAGGACGAGAACACATCTGCTCCGCCAAATGAATCGGATGAGGGAGGGCAGGCAATGACGGGTGCACTCACTGATCCATCTGTGAATCCGCTCAACGCATTGCTCCGTCCGGCCACGGTGATATATACCTTCGGTTGGTCATCCGCTTCATATTCCTTCAAGATGGAAATCGCATGCTCAGGTGTCTTGTGCGCGGACGCGATTCGCAGCACCGTTTCCAACCCATACTCCCTGCAAGCATTGGATATTTTTGTGCAGTGTTCCATGTCCGCTTTGGAGCCCATCAAAATGACGACCAAAGGTTTGGACATTATGAAATCACTCCTACGTTCTTCAAGTTCTCGATCAATCGTTGCTCAACTGGATATTCACCTGCATCAAAGGTTTTGCCTGTCAGCAATTCGTAAATGGTGATGTAACGTTCGCTCGCAGAACCCCACAACTCCGCTGGCATAGACGGAGCATCACCATCGCCCCGGTAGCCTTGTTCTGCATATGCCAAACGAACAAATTCCTTATCAAAGTTTTCTGGGTCTTCGCCAGCCGCGTAACGTGATTCGTAGGTATCTGCTTTCCAGAAACGAGAGGAGTCTGGCGTGTGTACTTCGTCAATTAGCACAACATTACCATCCTTGGCGCGCCCGAATTCGTATTTTGTGTCCACTAAAATCATTCCTGCTTTATTTGCTATTTCCTGTCCACGTTTGAAGACCGCTAGCGCGGCATTCTGTACTTCATCCCAGGTCTGAAGATCCAACAAATCTTTTTCAACGACTTCGGCGCAAGTTAAGCGTTCATCGTGACCTGTTGCACCGCCTTTCGTGGTAGGCGTAATGATCGGCTCTGGAAGTGCGGCATTTTTCTGCAAGCCTTCTGGAAAGTCATATCCATAGATGTTTCGCTCGCCGAGCGAATATCGGTACCACAATGCCGTTGATGTAACGCCCGTGATGTATCCACGTACGATGACTTCGACGAGGAATGGCTCGGCGACATTGACCACCGCGGCATTCGGATCAGGTAGTGAGACGATATGATTTGGGATGATGTCTCGCGTCTGCTCGAACCACCATGCGGATAATTGATTCAGTACTTGTCCTTTGTAGGGAACTGCAGCGAGGATTTTATCGAATGCCGAAAGACGATCTGTGGTGACGATGAGTCGTTTGCCATCAGGCAGGTCATACCAATCGCGCACTTTTCCTGAGGTCTTGTTGGGGAGAGGCAAATCGGTTTCACGAAGAGCGGAAGGTAACAAGTCGATCAATTCGTTCTTTGGATACATGAATACTCCTTTTGTTGATTACATGTCTTAAATCGAGCGCATCTTGACTTTAGAGCTGTGACGCATATTTCACACCGTTCATGAACAATGCCAATCCACTGCGATGATTCATTCCGCGCGTCCACTGAGGATGTTGGTGAGGATGAATATGATTCTCGGGATGAGGCATCAAGCCAAGTACATTTCCCTGTGG
>DAINRK010000638.1:0-2823 GCA_036741855.1 Anaerolineales bacterium | reverse complement strand
AATAGTAATGGTTTTTGAATAGACAGAAGAAAGGGGCATGTATCCTAGTATTTACTCGTCAATTCTTTGATTTTGCCAATAAAATCGTCCACGCCGAACGGCTTGGTAATGTAAGCCATTGCCCCGGCGTCGATGGCTTTCTGTTTGCTTTCAGAGTCATCTCGTGCACTGACGATAACAATGGGGATGTTTGAAAAATTGGGATCATTATGTAGAAGTTCACATAGTTCGAAACCGGTGAGCCCAGGCATCATTAAGTCCAATGTGATCAGATCGGGGTGAACCGATTGAGCCACCTCCACAGCCTTCAAACTGTCGTTGACGGTGGTAGGCTCGTGTCCATCCATTTTGACGAGAGCCTTCATTAATTCAGTAATGGTTACATCATCATCTACAATTAAAATTTTGGGCATGGATATTTCCTGTAAAAACGGACAGAATGATTTGGTTCCAAGTTTACCGCGTCTCAAAAATTACAGACTTCCACTTACCCGACAGCGTTTCTTGTTCGGTAAAGCCTTCACATTGCGAATCCAAAGCCTCATACTCTTTTTTCCATTGAGACAGAAATAACTCATAATCTGCCGATGAAACCCATCGGTCAATAGTTATATATCGCTGACGATCCTCCGGATCGCGGAGCAATTCAGTTCCCATAAAACCATTCCCATTCTTGAACAAATCGGCCCACCTCCCGCCTGGATGATAGATCTGTTCGAATTCAACTGTACATTCTGCTCTGACTCTATATTCCCAAATGATTACATACATCTTTATTTTGTCTGATCCGCGTTGAGCCACCACCAAAACGTGGCGACGAGTCCGATAATGCCAGCCAGGAAGACAAGTATATAACTATGAGTCCCAAGTTGTTCTGCGCGCGGCCCCACGACGCCACTAAACAGTGCGGGGACAGACCACGGAAACCAATCGCCCCAGCCTGTGGCGGCGACAATTTGTGAGAAGAATATGGTCAATACTGCCCAACCCAACGGAGGCAAATAACCGCGTCCCATACTGGCGATGAATGCCACCGGAGTCATAAGGAGCAGAGTCATCCCGGCAGTGGCAAGGACATCCACGAAAGATTGTCTTGCGAGTTGACCTGTCCAACCCGGGATGTCAACCAGATATCCGATAAAGAGTCCAAACAGGTAAATCCAGATGGACAAAATGAAGACCCAGACAGAGATGACAATTAATTTTGCAGTAACAATCTTCTCACGGGATACAGGTAGTGCCATTAAATCTTTGGCGGTATGGTCAGAGTACTCACGCCCGAACACCCAGGCTGTGACAATGGAAAATACGATCACTCCACCGATCGCGATGGCTTGCGAGAGAACACTGAAGAACGTTGGCCATTCCGCGGTGCTCATGGCAAGTTGAGCTTTCGTACTGAGCAATCCCATGTCGCGGGCGCGCTCGGGGTTTTTCATGATAAACATGAAGAGCCCATCCATCAGCGGCGCCAGCGTGAACCCGATGGATGCCAGGAGAGGCACCTTCGAGCGGCGTGCCTTGAGAGCCTCCGCCCAGAGAGCGGAGAGAAAACCGTTCACTTAACTCCTCCTATTAATTGCATAAAATGCTCTTCAAGATTTTGATGTTCCACCGCGAGGCGGGTTGGAGGTGTCCCTGCATTGACAAGGAGACGTGCAATGTCATCCGGATGTTCGATGGCATGCACATGGTCAATTACGATGGTTGAATCGTGCATAACAAATTTATATCCTGCGCTATTCAAACAAATCTGCGCGGCTTCAAGATTGTGCGTTTGCACTTCGAGTCGTTTCACGCGCAATTGCTCGAGCTTATCAGTATCCAATTCTTCGATCAGATGTCCCTTGTGGATGATGCCGATGCGAGTTGCAAGTCTGTCCACTTCGGTGAGAATATGACTCGACATGAAGATCGTCACTCCCTTTTCACGTGCCAGCAACTCCAACAACTCACGGATTTCAACGACACCTGCCGGGTCAAGTCCATTGGCAGGTTCGTCGAGGATCAAAAGTTCGGGTTCGTGCAGCAAGGCGCGTGCCAGACCGAGGCGTTGGAAATTGCCCAACGAAAGCGTGCCAGCGTTTCGGTCCGCATATGAAGTGAGGGAAAGTTTTTCGATGATGCGCGTCGTTGCGTTTGGATCTGCCATGTTATGCAGACGCCGCGCAATCTCCAGATTTTCGCGCACGGTCAATTCAGGATAAGCCGACGGAGTTTCCACCAGATGACCGACCTTAGCCCACGGGCCATGTCCATTTGGACCGACAACCTGACCCAATACTTTGACATCTCCCGCGCTCGGGCGGATCATGCCCAACAAAGCTCGAATCGTCGTCGTCTTGCCTGCCCCGTTGAGACCGAGAAAACCGTAGATCTCGCCCGCGCCGACGCGTAGATCAAGGCCATTTACAGCGTGTACATCGCCGAAGTCTTTGGTGAGTTGATTGGTCTCAATTGCAAAGTTGGACATGGCGAATTTATTCCAGCCGTTGGACGAGGATTTTGGTAAAGTGAGCTTCCGTGCCAGCCCCGATCCATAGCGCGATTTGACCCTCAATTTCGCCCAGTTTCAAATCGTTGACGATGAGGCAGGCTTGCTCTGCGCCATTGACGAAGAGTTGTGCAGAGATGCCTGAAACCACAATCTTGATCGTTGTCCATTTCCCTGCGACAAGATCAGTATAGGATTCATATGCTCCGGGTTGTTCTTCCCTTAGTTTGAACCAGGGATAATCAGGATGTGAAACGTATTGTGTCGCGTGGTTGCGGCGCAATTGAACGTCTGCGCGGCCGTTGGTGGGTCTTAAGTAGAAACATTCA
>DAINRK010000637.1:0-2824 GCA_036741855.1 Anaerolineales bacterium | reverse complement strand
GGGTAGGAGGCTGCCCTCGGATTCCCAGCACAGCGGGCTTTCCCCGTCAATGTCGGCCATGCGCTCGTTTTCGTTTTCGTATGGCATCGTCGTACTCCTTCGCCAGGCTTTGGAGTTGCTGGTCCAAGAGGACGAGTGGATTTCGAGCCATGGCCTTGCGGAGCCGCTGCTCCGCATTGCGGTCTTGAGACGAAATCATTCCTCGGCCTCGTAGAGCATAACGACTTGGAATCTTGTTCTTTCTGCTTAAAACCATTTAACGAGCGTACGCTGGCTGCATATGATCGCCTACCCGCGAGACCGCCAGTGCGCACGGATTCGACACTGGGTCTATCCCTATGAGCATCGTATTTCCGCATTCTGAGATTCACTAGGATGGCTTCATAGCCGATCTTATCTCGGCGAAGCCCTGGAACTAGGGTTGGCGCTAACCATCATTTTAACTAGTTGAGGGCAAAGTGTTGTGATCATGCGGGATTCTCCTTCCAGCGAAGGTGGATACGCGCTCGAAACCGCGCTAGCAAAGGGGTAAGGGAACGTGACTAAGTGCTTGAACAACAATTATGTATGTGGGATAGCAGTTAACGCGTCAGAAATTAGTAAGATCCCTTCCACGTTGAAGTTATTTTGCTTGTTCTTTTCAGAAGTTAGGAACGCTGCGAATGAAGCCTGTTTTACTATTGATAATGGCACTTATCAATACTAATGCGACGAGGTTCTAGGACACGCATCGAATGCGTCGACCTGCCTCAAGAAGAGATTGTCATATTCGCCTAGGGCAGGACCATACCCACCTACCGAAAAGCAGGATCAGCCCAAGACCCCCGCAACCTATGCACAAGACATGTAACCAGTCGACGGAGATAAGTCCCAACAGGGGCTTGCTAAGAGAAAATGGATACAACAGCATCAGGTCCCAATGCATCACGGCATCAAGAAGTACATGTGAAAAAGTGCCAATGTAGGCAGATACAAAGGACATCGTCCACGTAAACCCGTGACATGGGACATTCATCTCATAAAGCACACGCTCGCTAATCGGTTTGCCGATCGCACCGGCTAGCGTTCCTATTACAAGCGCACCGATGAGAGTATGTGTAAATCCGTGCAGAATCACACTCCCGATCATCATGCGCACGGCTGGTTCGAGATCTATTAATACTTGAGAACCGCCGAAGACCATGAAGCTGAAGCGGTCACCACCGACGGCCTTGAAGACGGCCCCTGGACCTAAATGAAAGGGAGTAAAGGGCATAGGTTGACCAGAGGGAACCCTGCGCTGAGCAGCGCCAGGCTGACTCGGAGAATGAGGTAAGGCCTCACGCGGCATACTTTCATATGACAAGACGCTAAACTTGAAAGCATCTTTCACACGACAGAAACGTCTATAGCGTCAATCGTTCACCTTGTCCCAGTAGTCACAGACTTGGGATGTTGCGACACCTGTCATGCAATGATATTGCACCCCGCTGAATTTCAAGCGTCCTTGTTTTGCACTCAGAAGGGTTTCATCCCGCGATAGCATGGGCGGATCTCCTGAAAGTGAAATTGAAGCTACTTCTTTCCACGAGGTACTGCCGAACCGATTAAAAAGGGCAACTGTGTAATTTTGGCATCCATTGACCGCATATCCACATCCATTGAGAACGACGTATTCGACTTCAGCATCGTCGTCCCACTGCCCTGCCAGAATGTCGCAAGGATGGTCTGTGGAACAGCTATCAAAAAGATGTCGATGCGATTGCTCGTTAAGGGCAGGAAGCAGATCGGCTGGGATCGTGTGCCCCGGAGGGTACACGGTAAGTTTCGCGAGAATCGCTTCGGGTGTCGCGGGAGGCGGCGCTGGCGTCTTCCATTTCCATTTGTGTTGGACCTTCTGTAGCCGTGCCAGTTGCGCAGTGATTTGCTCGCGGGCCGGATGATCTTTCAAAAGCGCAAGGCGATCGAGAACAGCCTGACCGTGATGTCCGAGTTCAAAGCGCATGCTGCCAAAATCAAAATGCTTTACATCGACTGCTCCGTTAAGGAAACGGCGCTCTTGATCTTCGGCGCTTCGCTTTAGAGGATCCATGAGAGGGCTATGCAGGGCAAGTGCGAGTCCAAGAACGACAACGGAGAGAGCCACATTAAATCGGCGAATGTTGCCAAGCCAAACAGAGCCAGCTCTGACGACACTCCAGGCATAACCTACGCTATAGCCTCCCAGGACAATCGCGAAGACGATCGCATAGTAGCGTTCTGGGGTAAATCCATACTGTAGTATGCGGAGATTCATAGAGTAGAGCGTCAGTCCAACGAGAATGGGCATGGCCATTAAGGTTGCTTCAACGCCTCTTCGCAGAAACGGTCCATAGGGTGCTGTGCCCTCCCCATCCTGAAACACCGCATTCACGAATAGCAGAATTGACAACAATAGGCTCAGCAGAATGGAGGACGCCCATTTTGTGGCCCACAGCGGGGCCAACCCGGTGAATGGGAGGGTAGCTACAAAGCTGAGGGCGATTACGACGAGTAAAGGAGTGAGGGAACGGCACAGGGTCGAGGAAATTGCTCGAAGCGTACTGATGATCTGGGCGTGTTCTTTTGCCAGCGCTACGCCGACTCCTGCCATGATCCATGTCGTAATGAAAATAAAACTTGGTTTGGAAATGACCCGTTGGATGACGTGGATGCCTAATGCCTGGAACAGTGCGGCAAATAACCAGACCAGCATCCAATAGACCCCGGTGTAGAACCAGGCAAGGCCCCCAAGAAAGAAATTATTCCAACTATGTCGATACAAGTCCGGGTAAGGAAATATCGGCCGGCCTTTCCGTTGAAAGAT
>DAINRK010000636.1:0-2828 GCA_036741855.1 Anaerolineales bacterium | reverse complement strand
CATTCAAGAGATTAGCATCAATCATCCCAGGCTTTAATGGATACATCGAAAGACAGAACCGCCGCGATGCCGACAAAGTCCTGCGAGATACAGTAGCTCGCCGCTTTGAAGAACAATATCAGCGCGCTTCGCAGTTACAAAGCGACCTGGTAAGCGCGGGCAAAATAGAGTTTGTAGATGATATGGAGAAAGCAGTTATTAAACTCCGCACATTCATTGACAAAATCAGCACCGCACCGCGCGGATATTCTGGCATGTTCGATGCCGTAAAGATCAATGAAAAGGAACTTGAATCCATCTATCAGTTCGATGCTGCCTTCTTCGATCTCGCGGAGCAGGTCGGGCGCGGGCTTGATAATGTGGAGGCAAGCCTCGGAGATGAAGCATCATTACCAGCTGCCATCCGAAATATTACCTCATTGGCGCGGCTTGCTGTCGAGACATATAACAAACGATCTGAAGCCGTGACAGGAACGAAATAGAATGCAATTCGTAGGGATGGGCAGCTGCCCGTCCCTACGAACCTACAAATTTATGTGGCACGAATACATCAACGCGACCACGATCGATCAGGTTTTTCAAATATTGAAAGACAGGGGGACACGTGCGCGCATTGTTGCAGGCGGGACGGATCTCATCCTTGAAATTGAGCGCGGAGTCCGCACGGGGATCGATACCCTTATAGACGTCACGAGAATTCCGGATCTCGATCAAATCACCATTGATGAAGATGACATCATTCATTTGGGTCCGCTTGTTACACATAATCATTGTGTTGCATCAAAGTTGATTCGCGAGCGCGCTTATCCGCTTGCACGCGCGGCATGGGAAGTGGGTGCCCCACAAATTCGAAATCGTGGCACGATTTCAGGAAACCTGATCACGGCATCACCCGCTAACGATACGATTACTCCGCTCATGGCTCTGGATGCATCCGTAACTCTGCAATCTTCAAACGGCACGCGCACAATTCCCTTGAAGGATTTCTATCAAGGCGTCCGTAAGATAGCCATGCAGCCCGATGAAATGATGGTGGATATTTCATTCCCTGCGATGAAATCCACGCAACGCGGGACGTTTATCAAACTGGCGCTTCGCCGCGCGCAGGCAATTTCCATCGTGGACGCAGCGATCATTCTGGATACTTCGACTCCGCTCAGTACAAGCCTTGAGGCTGATTCCATTAGATCGGCCTCCATCGCACTTGGCTCCGTCGCGCCGACGATCATCCGCGCGGTAGAGGCCGAGAAGTATCTCGAAGGCAAACCCCTCACTGACGATGTCATCGCAGAAGCCGCGCGCCTGACCATGAACGCGACCAAACCCATTGACGATATCCGCGGGAGCGCGGCCTATCGTCTCGAAATGGTACGGGTATGCACATTGCGTGGGCTGAGATCCATTCGCGATGGAGAGGAACAGGCGGGGATGCCGTCTGATGCAGTTCTATTATGGGGCGAACAAAACGGAAATGGCGGAATGCAGAACGCGTATGCGCATGAGTCGCCATCAACTCCTATCGAAACGACGATTAATGGAAAGAAACATTCGTTCAGTAGCGGCTACGACAAAACCCTTCTGCGATTATTGCGCGAAGATGGGAACTTGATTGGAACAAAAGAAGGTTGCGCAGAGGGAGAGTGCGGCGCATGCACTGTGTTCCTGGATGGAAAGGCAGTCATGGCATGTCTCGTCCCCGCGCCGCGCGCGCATGGAGCAGAGATTGTTACGATTGAGGGCTTAAGTTCCCCTCTCCCAATGGGAGAGGAGCTAGGGGTGAGGGCGAATCTTCACCCCGTTCAAGAAGCCTTTATCCAATATGGTGCGGTGCAATGCGGCTACTGCACGCCGGGCTTTATCATGTCCGCGGCCAAGCTGTTGGAGGAAAGGCCAAACCCAACGCGTAATGAGATCGAACAGGCGATCACCGGAAATTTATGTCGCTGCACAGGATATTATAAAATCGTGCAGGCAATACACAGCGCAGCTGCGCAAGCACATTGAAAGAATGAGGTGAAATATGGGTAAGTATAGTTCACATGTAAGGCGGGCACCGCTGCCGCGCGACCGAGGTGTGCACCCTCTCATGCGCGGTATTGGTTGTATTATGATGATTATTGTGCCAATCCTTGCTTATGGATCTTCAGTGTTATTGGTCAATTATGGAGCCTCGCATGGATGGCCCATTCCACCAGACTGGCTGGGGACACCCACGTTCCATCCGCTTTTGTGGAGGCTACAAGGATTAACGACTCCTCTTACATTCCTTCAGGCGCAAACCAATCTGATCGCCAACCTTGTATTTGCAGTTGCCATTACAGTTTTGGTCGGTGGGATTATGTCCATGATCTATGGTTATATATATACTCTCTTTGGTCCACCGCGCTATGGTCCTACGGATGCACCACCTGAGAGAATCAAGGTCAAGAAGTATACGCGCTAATCCTTCAACATTCTGCCAACATAAAAAAAATTTATGACCGTGTATCAAAACATAGGAAAATCCATCCCACGCGTGGATGCGCGCGGCAAAGTGACTGGCGAAACGCCCTACTCTGGCGATTTATCCATGGATGGCATGTTGCACATGAAAATGCTATTCGCGGGGAGACCGCACGCACGAATTAAAAGTATCAACACAAATAAAGCTGCAGCTGCTTCTGGTGTGGTAGCAATATATACAGCCAAGGATATTCCAGTCAACGAACATGGATTGCAATGGCAAGACCAACCCACGCTTTGTGGTGTAGGTTCATCCAAACCAGGAGCTGATGTCGTTCGTTATGTCGGCGACCAGGTTGCAGCGGTGGTCGCAGCAAGTGAAGCGG
>DAINRK010000635.1:0-2830 GCA_036741855.1 Anaerolineales bacterium | reverse complement strand
TCCCTGAATCGTATGGCGGCTTCGGCGAGCGAAGCACGGTCACCGGAGTCCTTGCAATTGAAGAGTTGGCTTTTGGCGATTTGGCAGGTACTTTGGCTATGCTGACTCCAAATCTTTTCGCGACACCAATTTTGCTTGCGGGTAGCGAAGAACAGAAGCAAGCCTATCTACCGAAAATCATCGAAGGCGAGTGGAGTCTCTACACCGCGGCGTTGATCGAATACACATTTGATTTTGATCCAAGTTCACTTAAGGCAACAGCAAATTTCAAGGGTGATGAATATGTCCTCAATGGCGAGAAGGCATTTGTCCCGTTTGCGAAGGAGGCTGAAGCGATTCTCGTATTCGCGAATCTAGATGGACGGACACAAGGCTTTATTCTTGAGAAAAACACACCAGGATTTATCATCTCTGATGAGGGCGAAAAATTGATGAGCTTGAACGCGCTTCCTCTGTATCGAGTGAAATTGGAGGATGTAAAAATCCCCTCGTCGAATCGGCTCGGTGGTTCTTCAGGTCATGACTTTGAACCGATCCTTGCCGCGATGCGCGTTGCAAACGCTGCACTGGCTGTTGGTGTGGCGAATGCCGCGTTTGAATACAGCAAAAACTATGCCAAAGAGCGCGAAGTATTTGGCGTGAAAGTCGCGCAGAAACAAGCCATGGCCTTCATGCTGGCAGAAATGAGAACTGAAATTGAAGCAATTCGTTTGCTTACATGGGAAGCCGCATGGAAACTTGATAACAACAAAGAGGATGCATTTACATCTGCTTATCTCGCCTCCACAGGCGCGGCGGATATGGCGATGATGGTCACTGATCGAGCGGTCCAGATCCTGGGCGGACATGGATATATCCGCGAGCATCCTGTTGAAATGTGGATGAGGAACGGAAGAGGATTCGCGATGTTTACTGGTTTAGCAATTGTCTAATGTCATTGCGAGCCGCCGCAAGTTGGCGGCGTGGAAATCTCATGTTTGAAAATTACTTTGAGATTACTTCGTCGTACTACGCCTTCCTCGCAATGTCATAAGTTAAAGGAGTAATCATGCCAATCGAATTTGAAGCACCCAAACCAATCACACAGGCACAGTTTATGTTGAAAACTGTCGGTGAAGAACTGATCCGTCCCAAGTCGCGGTATTTTGATGAGCATGAGCATGAAATCCCGTGGGATTATATTGAGTTCATGCACATGGCGATGAAGGCTAGCGGGGGAAGCAGTCTTGCGCCGCGCGAGAATGGGAATAAAGCAGAAGGCCAAGAAAAACGCCCGCCGATCGGATATCAGTTAATTGCAACTCAAATCGAATCACTTGCATGGGGTGACCTGGGGTTTTATCACTGTCTGCCTGGTGGCGCGCTTGGCGCGGCGGCCATCCATGCCGCGGGGACTCCAGAACAAAAAGAGAAATTTCTGGCAAGATTCAAAGATGAAAAACCAACCTTTGCAGCAATGTGCATTACGGAACCAGGCGCGGGCTCGGATAATTCAGCCATTCGTACACGGGCAGTTTTGGATGGGAAGACCAATGAATGGGTCATCAACGGCGAAAAGATTTTCGTAACGGGGGGCGATAAATCATTCAGTGAGTATGCAAAACTTGGCAAGGGATTTATTGTTGTGTGGGCAACGATCGATCCATCTGCGGGACGCAGAGGCTTACGTGCTTTTGTTGTGGAAGGTGGAACGCCGGGCGTGAAAGTTGTCAAGCTGGAGCATAAACTGGGAATCCGTTGCAGTGATACGGCCGCAATTTCATTGGTAGATGCGCGCGTCGCGTTTGAAAATATTTTGGGGAGTCCGACCGTTGAAATGACAACCATAGGATTCAAAGGTGCGATGGCTACGTTCGATGCAACACGTCCCCTCGTAGCCGCGTCAGGTTTGGGTGTAGCACGAGCCGCTTTGGAATTCCTGAAAGAGAAACTTACAGAGAACGGAATCCAGATTCGTTATGGTTTGCCGCGCCAGAAATTATCTAACATCGAGCGCGAAGTGGTAGATATGGATATTATGCTCAAGTCCGCATGGTTGATGGTGATCAAGGCGACGTGGATGGCAGACAACAAAAAACCGAATGCGCTGGAAGCTTCGATGAGCAAAGTGAAGGCTGGTGATGTGTGTACGAAGATCACTCAAAAGGTGGTGGAGATTTTGGGACCACTCGGGTATAGCCGCGAATTCCTTGCCGAGAAATGGTTCCGCGACGCAAAGATTACCGATATCTATGAGGGGACCGGGCAGATCAACCGGTTGGTGGTTGCGAGGCAAATATTAGGCTATTCAGGTTCAGAATTGAGATAATATCCTGGTGGTCGAGTAGGCGAGTGACTGTCTCGCCTGTTTCGAGACCACAATGTGGAAAGAATAATTCAGCCAATTAGTGGCCTCGATATGCCTTTCGCAACGAACGCTCAGGGCTACTCGACCACCGAGGAGAATTAGGTATTATGAAATATCAAATTCACAAAGCAGTTGTCATTGGCGCGGGGACAATGGGCGCGGCGATTGCAGCGCATCTGGCAAATTCGGGCGTGCCTGTTACCTTGCTTGATATTCCGTCAAAGGAAGGTGACAAAAACATGATTGTCAATGAAGGCTGGGAGCGATGTCTGAAAGCCAAACCTGCTAATTTGATGGCTTCCGAGTTGAAGACCTTCGTCAAGCGAGGAAATCTTGAAGATGATTTTGGCGCGGTCGCGGAAGCAGATTGGATTTGTGAAGCCATCGTCGAGAATTTGAAAATCAAGCAGGAATTGATGGTGCGGATTGACGCAGTCTGCAAGCCGACTGCAATTGTTTCGACGAATACGTCTGGTATTCCAG
>DAINRK010000634.1:1133-2830 GCA_036741855.1 Anaerolineales bacterium | reverse complement strand
TTGCTATTCAGCGCTATCGCTTGTGGGACATCAACATCCTCATCAATCGGGCACTGGTGTATGGCACGCTCACAACTTTTATCATCGTAATCTATATCCTTGTCGTCGGTGTGTTAGGCACAACGATTCAAGGACGCGGCAACCTGCTGGTCTCTATTCTCGCTACCGGTCTTGTTGCCGTGCTCGTTCAACCCTTGCGCGACCGCCTGCAACGCGGCGTCAACCGTATGATGTATGGTGAGCGCGATGATCCGGTCACAGTGCTTTCGCGTTTGGGTCAGCGATTGGAAGGGACGCTCGCACCGGATGCCGTTCTTCCTTCATTGGTGGAAACAGTAGCTCAGACATTGAAACTGCCCTATGTCGCCATCGAAACGAAGAAAGAGGACCGCGCCGATCTGCCGCCGACAACTGATGCCTCACTAAGCAACATCTCTGCACCGATAATTGCTTACGGGAACCCACAACCTGACGTGATCCGTCTGCCTCTCATTTATCAATCCGAAACCGTCGGTCAACTGCTTGTTGCGCCGCGCGCTCAAGGAGAAGTACTTAGCCCGATGGATCGCCATCTATTAGAAAACATTGCACATCAGGCAGGCATGGCTGTCCATGCGGTGAGACTCACCACGGATTTGCAGCGTTCACGTCAACATCTAGTTACTGCACGCGAAGAAGAACGCCGTCGCCTGCGACGCGATCTCCACGATGGACTCGGTCCAAACCTTGCCAGCCAGGGACTCAAATTGGCAGCCGTCAAACAACTTGTCGAGAAAGATCCAGCTTCTGCCATGCCTTTGCTAGATCAAGTGATGACACAGAATCAATCTACTGTGGAAGAAGTCCGCCGTTTGGTATATGGCTTACGCCCACCAGCTTTGGATGAGTTGGGGTTAGTTGCGGCCATTCGTGATCATGTAGCCGGAACAGATAGAAATGGTTCATTGCAGATTGAGATCACCGCACCGCCAAAAGGTTTACCACCCTTATCTGCCGCGGTCGAAGTGGCAGCCTATCGCATTGTGTTGGAATCATTAACCAATGTGATACGCCACGCGCAAGCGACCCATTGTGCAATTCGATTCTCTCTTGCTCAAAATGGTTCCAATGACAATCTTCAAATTGAAATTGCGGACGACGGAATCGGTTTGCCGCATAATCTACGCGCTGGGGTTGGATTGCGCTCGATGCGTGAACGTGCCGAAGAATTGGATGGCAAGCTGATCATTGAGTCACAACCTAATGTGACACGAGTCCTGGCAATATTGCCCATGAGCGAAATAATCATGCATGCCAATCGCGTGCCGTAGACTCTGATGAAGAATATATGATCAATTTTCAAATTGTCAGAATGCGCGGAGAAGTAAACGATGAATATGGAAGCAGCACGATCCGACTTGCCTAACTTGCGAGGGTATTGGCTGGGGCTTGCCCGGGCATTATGGCTACTCATTGCCCTGCTCTCAATCAGCCTATTTGTGATGGGTACCGTCGCGCAATATGACCAGCTGCGCGCGCCCTGCAGCGACTTGCCCCTGCAATTTCAACAGCGTTGTTATCGTACGGAAAATGCTCTCCATCAACTTGGTATGACCTGGGAGGATCTCGCCAATTTTTCTACACCAATTGCTACAGTGGCAGTACTGCCGCTGATTCTTCTTGGATTTCTGATGTTTTGGCGTAAGTCGGAAAATACC
>DAINRK010000634.1:0-1123 GCA_036741855.1 Anaerolineales bacterium | reverse complement strand
CTGGCGCTAGTAATGGGTGGGAGCATCGCATTGAATCCAGATCTGCTCGACCAGCTCTATTTCGCATTTCCGAATTTGATCGCACCTATAGCCGTCCTTGGTTTCCTGAGTACCACGGGTCTCTGGATTTTTGTCTATCTCTTCCCGGATGGGCGCTTTGTACCAGGCTGGACACGTTGGTTGCTTGTTGTCAGTGGATGTCGTTATCTTGGTATTGCCATATTTACGATATTCGGGCCTTTTGACAATTCATTTTGGCGGATATTCCTTGACCCGATCTTTCTTAGTCCCCTGCTCATTGCGGCGACCTACGCGATGATTCATCGCTACCGATCTGAGAGCGGACCGATCCAGCGCCAGCAGATCAAGTGGGTGATCATGGCTGTGGTTGCTCTCAATATATTACAAATAGGCTTCAACATCCTTGGGCGATTCTGGCACCCGGAATTCTTTCCTCTGTTCAGAATTCTGGTCTATGAGCCGATTTACTATCTGGGTGTAATCTTCGCGGCTGTTTGCATTGGTATCTCGATTTCACTCTATCGGTTGTGGGATATTGACTTCCTCATCAATCGTACACTGGTGTACAGTCTACTCACTGCTTTTATCGTTGGCCTTTATGTGATCGTAGTTGGCGTTCTCGGAACGGCCATCCAGGGGCGCAACAACCTGCTCATATCCATTCTTGCGACGGGTCTGGTGGCGGTGCTCGTTCAACCATTGCGTGATATGCTGCAACGTGGTATCAACCGCTTAATGTATGGTGAACGTGATAATCCAGTCACCGTGCTTTCGCGTTTAGGCCATCAGTTGGAAGCAACCATCGCGCCTGACGCAATTCTACCGGCCTTAGTCGAGACAATTTCACAAACTCTCAAATTGCCATACACTGCGATCACATGGGGAACTGAAAAGGATGGGGAAGTCGCTACGTCGTATGGACAACCTATTGGTGAACTTGTTCGGCTGCCGTTAGCTCATCAAGGGGAAACTATTGGCCAATTAGTCGTCGCACCTCGCTCGCCTGGTGAACAGTTCAGCCCGGCCGATCATCATATTCTGAAAAATATTGCCCATCAAGCTGGCATGGCTGTGCATGCTGTCAGCTTGACAGCAGATTTAC
>DAINRK010000633.1:0-2841 GCA_036741855.1 Anaerolineales bacterium | reverse complement strand
TTGTGTATGAGCAGTCGTACCTTTTGCGTTGCCTCGCGACCCGGACTAGATGCTATAATTATTTTGAAAATTTTCCTTTTCCTTTGCCTACGGAGAGTTTGCACTCTTTCTGTCAATCTGATCTTTCTATCTTAGATGAAAGGAGATAAGGCATGGCAACATACTTCATGTTTGGCAAATATTCAATGGAGGGAATGAAAGGTATCAGCGCTGGGCGCACCAAGAAAACACTTGATTTGATAAGGAAAAACGGCGGAGAGTTCAAAGCCGGATATGCGCTGCTCGGCGACGTAGACCTGATCCTCATTCTGGATATGCCAGATACCGGGCAAGCCATGAAGACCTCGGCGGCTTTGGGGAAACTCCTTGGCGCATCATTCAGTACGGCACCGGCAGTATCGGTTGAAGAGTTTGACACGCTGATGGGTTAACAAGGTCTTAACAGTTCTTCTTATTAAAGGAGTTTTATGGCCCTCATCGTTGACCCGGCAAGGGATGAAGTCCGCGCGCTAAGAAAGGCCGTCAACTGGCGTGGCAAACGTGTGATTGAAATCGGTTGCGGCGATGGTCGTTTGACGTTGCGCCTTGCCTCTTTGGGGCCACTGCAGATTCAAGCGTTAGATCCTGACGCGAAGCTCATCCGTGCTGCTCGCAAAAGTTTACCACAACGTTATTCGCAAAGAATCCATTATCAGGTTGGCCATGCTGAAAGGCTCAAATTCCCGGAGAACTTGTTTGATGTTGTCGTGTTTTCCTGGGTGCTCTGATGAGTGGCACATGAGGGCATGGTTCATGCCCTTCGTGAGGTCCATCGAGTCCTCAAACCCAATGGAATTCTAATTGACCTACGCCCTGCCGCGAAGCATCGCCGCGTGGGTTTAGGCGCGGGAAAGCACTGGCAGTCTGTCGGTGTGATGCGGGAAACGTTTGATGATGATTGGGCTGCGAACCGCGCGGTCCGCGAGGTTTTGCGTCTGAGGTTGTTCCGTCGTGAAGCAAATAGTGAGTTTGATCTCGATCGCGTAATGGATAGCACGGAAGATTTTCGTGTCTGGCTCGATGAATTTGTCCAACAGGGGAATATGCCTTCGCATGAATGGCTTGTGCAGCGACTCGAAAGTAAAAAAAAGAAGCAGAGCGAGGCAACAAAAATTACTGTGCGAGGACCGCTCATGATGGGAGTAATGAGAAAGTTAGAAAGAATGAAACGGGAGTAGCTCATGACCACGGTTGTACGCGTCCATCAGGTTCTCGTAAACGCTCCATTACAAACGGTATTTGATTACGTATCTGATCTCACCAAGCATCCTGAATGGAGCGGAGGGGAACTAAAGATTGAAGCTGTGACTCCCGGTCCAATAGCGGTAGGCAAGGAATATCGATCACGGGGTGAAGTAGCTGTCCAGAAAGATCGGCCCAACACGGTTCAAGTTACGGAATACGAGCCTCCGCACAAGTATGGGATTGTCGCGAACGATCCCGACTTTGGAAAGGTCTCTCACATATTCACATTTGCAGAGCAAGATGGAAGCGTTCTGGTCAAACGCACCATGACAGTGAATCTGAATCCCATTGTGGCATTTGCATTTCGCTTCTTCGTCTATCCGTTAATCGGGCGGCCTTCGATGAACAAAGCAATGGCCCAGCTCAAGGCAAAACTGGAGGAAAATACCCATACTTAAGGATATCAGTTCGCCTGGAATAAATGCTATCTCATGTCGCGCCTCGGGGTTTTAGAATTTGTACCACTATTGCCAAAAGAGATGTGACGCGGCAAATTCAATCAGAAAACAAATAGCTAATGAAGAAGAAAATTGCGTTAACATTTGTGAGCGTTCTGCTTGTACTGGCCGCGCTTTATATGGCGGTTGGCTATTTTGTGTACGATAAGTTATCTAAAGTCACATCCGGTGGAGGTGAGAATTCCGAAAATATTCCCTCTTCATATGTCATGACTGTGGATGAATGGTCGTCATTCGATGTATCGCCATATTTCATGTCTGATTTTGAGACTGTACACTTTACCAGCCGCCAACAGGGACTTAATCTCACGGCCTGGTTCGTTCCTAACGACTCATCGGCACCAGTCATCATCCTCACACATGGACTGAATGGGTGCAAGTGCAGCCCTCGGATTCTGACAACTGCCGGGATGCTGCATCGAAATGGTTTCAACGTTCTGATGTACGATATGCGCGATCATGGCGAATCAGACATCGAAGATGGGCGCGCAGCAGTTGGAAATGAAGAATATCAGGATCTACTTGGAGCCTGGGATTGGCTAGTTCGTGAGAGACACTTTGATCCCAATCGTATTGGTGTGTTTGGTGAATCATTAGGTGCAGGCACTACTCTGATCGCCTTCGGGCAGGAGCCTCGTCTGGCAGCCGCGTTTGTAGACTCACCCTACTCGGCTCTGCCGCAAATTATTGATGAAGAATTAGCGCGTAATAACTATCCTGCTTTTCTGGCGCCGGGTGGTATCTTCATGGCCAGGTTGGTTGCCGGGGATAATCTCACAGCGTTCAGTCCAAAAGACGCCATCAAAAACGATGCGGGGCGTCCCATTTACATTGTGCATGGAACAGGCGATACTCGCATTGATGTTCATCATACGTGGCAATTGGCGGAACTGGCCTCACAGACGGGTGCCAATGTCACGGTCTGGATTCCTGAGGGAATTGGTCACGTTGAGTCAGTCTTTGCTATCCCGGAGGAATATGAAAAACGGCTTGTCAACTTCTTTCTTGATTCATTGAGCAACCAGCAGGAATCGCAGCGTTCTCGCCGTATCTAAGCTGCTTTTTATCCTCTTCGCTCGTAGAATTTACACATTTGTTT
>DAINRK010000632.1:0-2841 GCA_036741855.1 Anaerolineales bacterium | reverse complement strand
ACTACTCAGAGCATGCTGGTGTGCCAGGTCACTACATTTTTGGTCGAGGTCGCGATCTTAGCGAACGAACCCACTTGGTTCACATTGTTGAGTTTGGTCGTCCATCTTGGCAATCCAATCTAGCATTTCGCGACGCCCTTCGAACAAATCAAAACCTGAGGGAAGAGTACGTAGCCGCAAAACAAATGGCTTCGAATTTGGCACCAGAGGGTAGAGCCAAGTACAATGAATTAAAGCAAGCCTTCTTTGATAAAGTGAACATTGAAGATCTCGCAAAACAAGAGAAAACGGGCTAACAAAACGTGCACTGGACGCTGGAAGCTCGCTCGCCCGATCTGCGCGTTTTTTGAGCCTTTTTCTTGGCTTTGATTTTTTTTCCGGCTCCTTAGCCCAGTCGCGTCCCGCCCACTTGCGGCTAACGCAAGCCGTTAGGCAGCTGAATTACGGAAAAGAGCAATAGAACGATGGGTGTGTATTCCAAATTCAATCGTCCAATCCTCGTTGTGGATTATGATCCTCAGTGGCCTATTCTGTTTGAGAAAGAAAAAGAGGCTATCACGGCCGCTCTCGGAAATCAATTGCTGATGGTTGAACACATGGGGAGCACGGCTGTTCCCGGTCTGGCAGCCAAACCAGTTATTGATATTGCCGTGGGCATTCAAAGTTTGCTGGGCGCTCTAGTTTTGATTCCCTGCATCGAACAGCTCGGATATATTTATGACCCAGTCCTCGAGCAGCTAGTTCCGGAGCGGCGTTTTTTCTGGAAAGGTACGCCAATGGTCCATGCCTATCATCTCCATCTAGCGGAACCGGATCATCCCGTATTGCTGAAACCGCTCCAATTCCGTGATTATCTGCGCAAGCATCCGGAGGCAGCGGAGGAATATGGACTCTTAAAAAAGGAGTTAGCGAAAAGGTGCGTTCAGGATTTGGATGCTTATGTGGCGGGGAAAACAGGGTTTATTGGAAATGTTATGTTACAAATAGAGAAAGAGAGTAATAAGCGTAGAGCTGCCTAACAATGTGTGCGATGGACAGGCAGGTCGCGGCACATGTTTTTGAGTTTTTGTTTGGCTCCGGGTTTTTCCCGTTTCGATGGCGAGTCTCATTCTACCCACCTGCCACTAACGCTCGCCGTTAGGCAGTCCCTTCTTCGGCAAAGGTTATAATTCATATATGACTGTTGTCGTTTCGCTTCGTGATTTTGTTGATGAAATGCAAACACTCTCGGATGAAAAGGGAATTGCTTATGACCATTAGCACATGTCCCATCGCCACAATCAATGCACCCATCGAACGCGTGTGGGAATTATTAGCTGAGCCCGCCAACTATGATTTATGGTGGGACGCAAAAACACGTTCTATCGTTCCCGAAGGACGCGCACAAGCGGGACAAAGAGTCCATGCCAAAGCGGGCGGATTCAATATCTTTCTTACGGTCGATGCTGTGGATGAATCGAAACATAAAATTGATTTCACGACGAAATTTCCCTTTGGCATTACGGGCTTCAACCACCTCACTAGCACGGCGCTTCCCAATTCAACCACGCAAGTTTCGTTTGGCTGAGACTTTGCCTTCTCACCTGTATGGTGGGGTTGGATATGGGAACACTTCGGATCAAAGCAGCTACATGACAGTGTCGCCGATTCGCTCGCGCGTTTGAAGCGCGCTGCGGAAGGAACATAAATTGGCTTAATGTCTTTGGTCAGCATTTTGGTAGGCTGTTCTTGGCGATTGCCATAGATTAAGTTGGGTGTAAAAATTTGGTGTGTTGGTAGCGGTGTCTTTTTTCAATCATAGTTCTGGTAGGCGCAAGGTTGCCCAACACAGCGTGCACTGGACTTGTGGTACACGTCACGTCTTTTAGACCTTTTCTTAGCTACAAGTTGATTCCGGTAAAGTGGTTCAGCGCGCCGGCTAGACCGTTCATTGTATATTAAGCGCATGCATCGTCTACGGCGATGGTCGATATCCAGATATTTGCCTGCAAAGGCACACCAGGAAAGAAGGCACAGTATGGGGCTCAGACTATTTATGCTTGGCTTGACCGTTCGCGATATGCCAACGGCGCTCCAATTCTATCGTCGTCTTGGTCTTGACATTCCCGACGGGAGTGAAACGAGCACCCATGTCGAGATCAAGATGGGCATGGGCTTCACATTCTTTCTCGACTCTAATCCAACGAAGTGGGATCCCGGCTTTGACATACTCTCTCAGCCAGATCAACGTGAAATTCCACAATGGTATCCGATGGTTCTTGAATTCTACGTGAAAGAACAAAGCGTTCTGACAGCCAAGTATGCGGAATTAATTGACTTCGGATATCAAAGCTGCCGTGAGCCATATCGAACACCATTTGGGATGTATTTCGCAATGGTGAAGGATCCGGATGGAAACACTATCCTAATTTCAGCGAAAGCGGCAGACAATTCAGAAGCAAAAGCGTAAGAAGAGCTGAAACGATCCTCAGGCTGAGGCCCAACACAACGTGCAGCGGATTGGGCGGTACGCGCGCTATTTTGAATGGGTTCTGAACGAAAGCATTTTTCCGTTTTGTGAGTTGGTTCTCCCGCCCCCAGCGGGTAACGCAAACCGTTGGGCGGCAGACATAGCAAAGAAAGAATTTCTGATGAGAAATGGTATCTTCTCTTTCCTTATTGGAAACTTTGGCTGTCTTGCAATTCGAGCTGGAGGAGCCTTTCGGCCCTCATTAAATCGGCAAGGAGAGGCATCATGATGAAATTTCTTCTCACTTCCGCTGGCATCAAGAACACGAGCATCCACGACGCGCTAGTCGACCTCCTGGGCAAATCGATTGCCGAGTCCAGCGCGCTCTGCAT
>DAINRK010000631.1:0-2856 GCA_036741855.1 Anaerolineales bacterium | reverse complement strand
AAAAACTTGCCTCAACGAACTGGGTATATCTGCGTAAACAGGATAACTTCGATGAAACAATCCCCAAACTTATCCAATCGATTAATACGGATCTTGGGTGGGTACGGCAGCACACGCAATTGCTGGGTCAAGCCATAGAATGGGAGAAGAAAAACAGGAATAGTAGTTTTCTCCTTCATGGATCAGAGCTGGAAGATGCAGAACGCTGGATGGCGGAGGCCTCGGGAAAAGAAAATCGCGAGGTTCTTCCGATACAAGCTGAACTGATCAGTTCAAGTCGGATCACTGCCACTCGCAGCCAGCGCAGGCTGGTCGTTAGCATGTCTGTGCTGGTGATTGCGGCAGTTGTGTTTGGTTTCTCTGCGTTGATTTCCCGCAATCGGGCGCAAAGTGCCGAGGCTGCTGCTAAAGCTAGTGAGGCGACTGCAATCGCAAATGAGCATATCGCCGCCACACAAAAAGCAATAGCGCAAGAAAATCAAAGGATTGCCGAAGAGAATCAAAAAATAGCGGAGGAAAAAACTAATCTCGCCAACGCGGAACGGAGCGCGGCTCAGGCGCAAATCCTTCAGTCCCGTCCGGGTGAATTGGATACCAGCACATTACTCGCAATTGATTCCTATCAAAGAAATCCGTCCTTTCTGGCTGAAAACATCATCCGAATCAATTCAAGCCTCTTACCTATTCCTATTGCACAAATGTCACAGGGCGGGGCGATCTGGAACATCGAATGGACGCCAGATCATGAATATTTTGTTACGGGCAATGGTCACGATCCTGCTGGGGGGAACGTGGTGAATGAAGCTTGCGTTTGGAATGGAAGCAGTGGAGAAAAGCTTTACTGTGTACAGCATGAAAACGATGTCAATGATGCGATATTTTCCAAGGATGGGAAATTTCTTATCACAGCCAGCGCAGACCAAACTGTGAAGTTTTGGGATGCCTCCAACGGAGACCTCGTCAACACCCTTGAGTTTGGCGGCGCAATCCTTGACTTGGACGTGAGCGAATCAGTTCTTGCAATTGGTCGAGAAGATAACTTTCTTACTCTGTATTACTTCGGTAAACCTGACCTTAAGCCATTTGATTATGATCAAGTGGATGGTGTCAAAACTGTCAGGTTTTCGCCAAATGGTTTCCTCCTGGCATTTGGACTGCAAAATGGGGATGTCCGATTTTGGCAGTCAAGAGATAATTTCTTTTATAACGGGCCCAAACATCCAAAGAGTTCTTACACTGTGCTTGCCTTCAGTCCGGATAACAACTGGCTGGTGAGCGGTGGAGGTGATAGTTATGCCCGACTCACCAAGCGGGATGGCACTCTTAAATACGGAATAAAACATCAAGATTGGGTGGAGGGCGTTGCATTTGGACCGGACTCATCCTGGTTTGTAACAGTTTCAGATGATAATATCGTTCGTGTGCTGGATACAGATACGGGTACTGAAAAATTTAAAATGTCTCACGCCAATTTCGTGCAAAAGGTAACTGTCAGCGCCGATGGACAGTGGATCGCATCTACAGGATATGACCATGTTGTTCGTATTTGGGATTCTGTCTCGGGCAGTCCCAGATTGGAATTCCCATTGGATGCGAATGGTTCGGCCATTTCCTTCAATCAGGATGGAACACGAATAGTTGTAGCCGATGAAGACGGCAATATCAGCATTTGGGACACTTCCATGCTCCAAGCGCGCCTTAGCTACATTGAGTTTCCAGAATTTGTGCGCAAAGCCCGTTTTACGCCTACCGGTGAGTTTCTCGTTGTGAACGCCGATGATTACAGTGTTTGGGCGTTACCAGGTGAGCAGGTCAATGAAATCAAGAACGGAACAGAAGGCAAGTTAATTCTCTCTACGGAAAGCCTGACTTATGAAACCGCAATCAGCCCGGATTCGAAATGGCTTGCAGTCGTTGAATATGATAGTGAAGATGCGCAGAAAAATCAGGCCACTCTTGCAAGCATCGATGGAAAAACACAATTCCAGCTTCAGCACGGCGGTGAGGTGACGAGTGTCTCATTTACTCAAGATAGCCATCTGATTGAGACGGCCGGAATCGATGGGCGTCTTTCCTTCTGGGACGTTCAATCGGGTGAGAGACAATTCGACCTCGATAACTCAGAACCTGTTCTTGCACTCGCCAGCAGCCCGGTTGCATCGCTGGCAGCGGCGGGACTTCATAACAAAACACGTATCTGGGATACGAATTCGAAAAAATCGATCACTGAGCTTGCACAGGCTGGTGAAATTGTCAGTGTCGTATTCAGTGAGGATGGCCAATGGCTGGCAACAGGTAGTACAGAAGGGACTGTAGCCCTATGGTCAATCGATGAAAATTCCGTTTCTCAAAAATATATAGTACAACTCAATGGTTTTCCTCGAGCATTGGCGTTCAGCCCGGATAATCAATGGCTCGCTGGAGGTGGCTCCATTGGGTTCGCGTATGTTTGGGATGTCTCCACGATGCAGGAAATGACCCGTATCCCTCATGGCAATCCGGTCACCAGTGTTTCATTCTCCACAGATGGAACGCAGTTATTTACCGTTTCTCGAAAAGTAGTAAGAATATGGGATGTATCCACCCTGCCTAAGGTGACAAGAGATCAGCTGATCTCCTCTGCCTGTTCACACTTAGTAAGCAATCTTAGCATGGAGGATTGGGCAGCGAATTTTGGCGAGGAAGAATATAGACTGCTATGCCCCAACTTGCCTGTGGGCAGTTAATTGCACAATGTGACAAATCATCCTGAAATGAATCCCGGAGGAACCACTCATGGAAACCGAAACAACCAAAAACAACCCTCTTTTGAATATCGCATGGACGCGCTTTGCACATCTTGACGCCTCCTCGAAA
>DAINRK010000630.1:0-2864 GCA_036741855.1 Anaerolineales bacterium | reverse complement strand
GTGTTTGCACTGTGGATCGCAAAGTCCACTGCTTCATTACACTGACGCTCAAGTGGATTTCCTTGGGTCCAGCCTTCTGGCGGCTTGCGTTCTTCAGCAATCGGAAGTCCACGTAGCCACGCGAGGACATAACTTATAACTCGATGTAGAGAGAGATATGATCGACGGCAGTCTCTATAAGGTGTCATTCGTTAGGTCTGGCTGACCATTTGGTCGCACCTGCCGAATAAACTCCAGCGAATAGTCTATCAACGCCTTGAACGTTTTCCGCCGCTCTTTCAATATGCTGCAGACAATGATGAATACTAGAGTCGTACGGTGGCGACTGTTTATCGCCGTCGTTGCGATTGCAAATGTTGTCCTGGTTGTTTTTGCACTTGGGACCTTCTGGGCCGAAAGGACACTCGACGCTCAAAACTTCGCCCATAACTCAGGAAATTGTTTCGTCTATCCGATCACTCTCTTTACTCCAAGCGACACGATGGAATCTACAGCATCAAGGGTAAAAATCTTCGAGGATGACACATTGCTGGAGCCCGGGCACGCGCAGCACGAAGCCATTCGGCAGATAGGACAAGGACGATTCTCGCACTGGAGCGAACAACTTTATATGTCCTCCTCAGACAACTCAGATCCACGAACCAACGGTCGAGTGTATAAAATAGTCTACCCTCTCAGACCGCCCTCTTCGGTCATAGGTATCTCGCTTCTAGTAACCGCTTTTGTGCTACCTTTCGCAGCACCAACTCGTGAGCGGCGGAAAACAATCTATAAGCGCTTTCATTTTCCTATCATGGCGATCAGTTTCAGTGCGGTTCTCCTACTGATTCCGATGGAAATGTTCCTGAGGACAGATTACTCAAAGGAGCATGTGTTCGGTGCATTCCAGCGACTGCCTTCGAAACTTCAACCGACCGTGAATGAACAAGGATACCGTGATAGGGAACATGAAAGAGACAATTATGACGGCTCCATCAGAATTGTCATTCTCGGCGATTCCTTTACCTTTGGTGATGGAGTTGCAGATGACGAAATATACCCTCGGATCTTGCAAGGCCGGGTAGGAGGCAATGTGGAAATTATCACCCTTGCCAGAGATGGATGGGGAACTGCAGATGAGTTGGCAGCACTCCGACGCGACGGCTTTTCATATCATCCCGATATCGTGGTAGTCGGAGTGGTGACTAATGATCCTAGTCCTCGAATCACCGAACCTCAGGGGCAGTCCGCCCCTTGGATTGTATTCCAGAGCATCACGCCGAATATGATCCTTTTTCGGTTATTAGATTTTCGTCTTAACGTACTGGCTGAAAATTCGGGCTGGAAGTATGGCTACACTGACTGGGAAAGAGATCTCTATGATCCTGGCAAGCGGTATCGTGGCGCATGGGAGAGAACGGTCATGGAGCTATCGCAGGAACTTCTTTTGCACAGGATCTCGGCCTACGCCTTCCTTCTCATCGGTCCCGCACAAGCTAATGAGCTGAGTGCCTGGAAATTCAAGATTCTTGATGATGTATTTTCCAAGGCTGGATTCAGCACCCACAACCTCTTGGAATCATACACCTCAACATTCCAGGGAGTAACTCCAACCTCTCTTTTTGCCCTGCCTGACGATCCTCATCCTGGACGCGAAGTGCATAAATTCTATGCAAACGAACTCCTGAAGGTCCTCAAACCCGAGACCGAGAAGCGAGTAAAGAGCCTGGGACGCTGAAAAGCCTTTTTGACAGTGCGGGCAAGGAGATTAATTTCTCGAACGAGCTGCTTTTTCCGCTAGAAAATCAATGATGGCTTGCCGATCTGATCCCCCGAACGCAAGTTTTCCAGTCACTTGGCCGTCTTATCTGCTGCAGACCCATATCATGAAACCACCCCTCCACTTCTTCAGGGGAATGAATGCCGTGATACTTCGGCGAGTACCCATCGAACGTGTCTAGAATGTCGTTCTCTACACCCAAGCCCTGCGTAGAAAACGGGAACACCCGACGAACCAATCCCACAAGGGGTCTATCCAACCGCGCTTGCGCCCATGGTACAAACCAACGGCACCAGGCATAAAACATATGAGACGGAATCTTATTAACGAAGCGAATCCATTCATTCCGAATGAGATAGTCACCCTCTTTCGGATATACCCAGATCGCGATGGATCCACCCGGCTTAAGAAGTGGAACGAGTTTTTTGAAGTAGGCTTCAGTGTCGGGGGTATGATGCAACACACCGATAGAGAAGATGGCATCGAAGCTCTGGGGTTTAAAGGGAAGCGCTCCGATGTCTGCCTGTGCGATCCACACATTCGGTCGGTCTACAAAATTCTTATATGCAGCTTCGACGGCATAACTCAGGTCGACACCAATGACATCAGCTCCCCACCGGCTTACAACATCCGTATATCGACCCGCTCCAACGCCTGCGTCAAGTACAAGCTTGCCCCGAAGATCGCCTGGTCCAAACCCAGTCTTCTTTATAAACTGCTCTTCCGATGACCGGTCGCTACGAAAGCAGTCAAGTTGCGTACGATAGTGGGTATTCCATTCAAAACTAAATGAACTCACATAGTCATCGCCGGCAACAAACCGTGGTACCGCCCTAATAATTGGGAAACGGCCCGTCTCGGATATGAACTGACCTTCTTCCTTTCTCAAGCTCGCTCCCGTAATGGGATCACACAAAATGGGCATGACCCGATCAAGAATGGGCTTATCCATGACTATGTAAGTTCCCTGACGTGATAACGACGACCATTTGTCCGAGGATCAGAATTGTCTCGAGTCGAGAAATACACTTGCGCACCCCAATGTGAAAACCTCCCGCCGCCGCCCTCTCGAATGTCTTCATGCCCGCAATGCGCTGGCCCTAAG
>DAINRK010000629.1:0-2872 GCA_036741855.1 Anaerolineales bacterium | reverse complement strand
CCCGCCGAGTCCAGCGCGACGGCGCGGCCGAAGTCGTCGAAGCTGCCGCCGAAGATCTTGACATAAAGCGTCAGATCCTATCCGCCGTGGCTGAGCACGCGGCGGATTCCGCCGTCATTAGCAGCAATACCTCCGGCCTCAGCCTCTCCGGCATGGTATTAGGGCTTCCGGACAGCTTCCGCGCCCGATTCCTTGGAACGCACTTTTTCAACCCGCCCCGCTATTTGAAGTTATTGGAAGTGATCCCTACAAAGGATACGCATAAAGAAGTTGTTGAATTTATTTCATGGTTTGGCGAGAAACGCCTTGGTAAGGGGATTGTGCTTTGCAAGGATACACCGAACTTCATCGGAAATCGTGTCTTCTTTGGGATGAGTACCTTTGCAATGAACTATATTCTTGAAAATGATTACACCGTGGACGAAGTAGATGCGTTGACTGGTCCCTTGATCGGTCATCCAAAGACAGCGACGTTCCGTTTGGCAGATTTGGTTGGACTCGATGTATGGGAACATGTCGGACGAAATTTAGGTCCGGCGATTCCGCATGATACCTTGGGTCAACAGTATTTGGCGGCAGAAAAGCCAAAGCAGTTGATGAGCGCGATGCTCGAGCGCAAATGGCTGGGCAACAAAACGAAGATTGGTTTTTATAAGGAAGTCCGGGGCGAAGATGGCAAGCGAGAATTTTGGTCACTGGATTTGAAGACTCTGGAACATGTCCCAACGACTAAGCCAAGATTCGATTCGGTCAAGGCGGCGAAAGATGTTGAGGGTTTGGGCGACAGGCTCAAGGTCATGTTGGAGGCGGATGACAAGGCTGCGCAGTTGATCACGGCGTTGACATATCAAAGTTTCCAATATGTCTCATCCATCCTTCCTGAAGTTGCCGATACACCGAAGCCGATCGATGATGCAACACGCTGGGGCTTCTCACATGAAGCGGGCCCTTTCGAAATATGGGATATGCTTGGTGTCAAAGAGGTAGTGAAGCGGATGAAAGCCGCGGGATACGTGCCTGCCAAATGGGTGAATGAGATGCTCAAGGCTGGCATCGAGTCCTTCTATCAATACAAGCGTAGCAGTCCTGCGGATAAAAACGGCGAGAAGGTCGGAGTGTATGACGCGCTTAAGGGGAAGTACGTGAAACTCAAGCAGCCTGAAGGCGCGGCAATGCTGCGTGGACAAAAGGTGATTTCAAAAAACGCAGGCGCGACGCTGCATGATATGGGCGATGGCGTGGCGTGTCTGGAATTTCACACGAAGATGAATTCGCTGGATGACGACATCATGAACATGGCGAATGAGGCGTTTGAACGCCTCCAAACAGATTTTGACGGACTCGTTCTTGGTAACGAAGCCGAGAATTTCAGCGCGGGCGCGAATGTGTTCATGATGGTGGTCGGCGCGCAACAGGGTATGTGGGATATGCTCGATGCAGCAACGCGCAAGTTGCAGGATATGAACATGCGAGTGCGCTATTCGCCGAAGCCAATTGTGGTTGCACCGGCTGGTCTCACGCTTGGTGGTGGTTGTGAAATCACAATGCACGCCTCACGCGTAGTCGCGTCGGCGGAAACGTATATCGGGCTCGTTGAACTTGGTGTGGGGCTTATCCCTGCTGGCGCGGGTACGAAGGAGATGCTGCGTCGTATTGTGAACCCTGTAATGCACATCGAAAATGCCGAGGCGCTCGCCGTGCTGCAAAAAGTCTTCTTGCAGATCGGTCAGGCGAAAGTTGCCACCAGTGCAGAGGAAGCGCGGAGCATGAGTATTTTGAGTCCTCAAGACCGCATCGTAATGAATCGTTCACACCTGCTTGCTGAAGCGAAACAGGAAGTCCTGCACATGGTCTCCGCAGGGTATAAACCGCCCGCGCCCGAACCCATCTATGCCGCGGGTCGTGACGCTCTGGCTGCACTCCGCATCGGCGCGTGGATGTTCAAGGAAGGCAATTACATTACACAATATGATCATCATGTCGCGGGCAAACTTGCCTATGTAATGTGTGGTGGTGAACTCACTCGTCCTCAATGGGTAAGCGAGCAATACATTTTGGATTTGGAACGCGAAGCGATTTTATCGTTGTTCGGTGAAGAGAAGACGCAGGCGCGCATGTGGAATATTTTGCAGACGGGCAAACCTCTTAGAAATTAGAAAGTGGAAAGTGGTGGATAGATTCCACCTTCCGCTATTTACGAAGGAGATGATATGAAAGAAGCAGTTATAGTATCCGCTGTTAGAACTCCCGTGGGTAAGGCAAAGAAAGGAGGACTTGCCACGGTTCGTCCCGACGAGATGGCTGCGACTACCATCCAGGCCCTTCTCCAGCGGACGCCGAATCTCGACCCCGCCCAAATCGAGGATGTGGTCATTGGCTGCGCCTTCCCCGAAGGAGAGCAGGGACTTAACATGGCACGCATGATTGCCTTGCGTGCTGGCTTGCCTGATTCAGTTCCTGCTGAGACCATCAATCGTTACTGCGCGTCAGGCGTGCAGTCAATTGCGCATGTTGCGTACGCCATTCAATCTGGCCAAATCGAAACTGGGATCGCTGGTGGTGCCGAGTCGATGACGATGATTCCAATGACAGGCTTCAAGTTCTCACCGAATCCATACTTCGCACAAGACCTGCCGCATTACTACACCAATATGGGACTCACTGCTGAGAATGTCGCGGTCAAATATGGCATCAGCCGTGAAGATCAGGACGAGTTCTCACTCAAGAGTCATCAGAAAGCCGCGCAGGCTGTGGATTCTGGGTTGTTCGATCCTGAGCTTATATCTGTTGAGGTTGAAGTTATAGAGATGAATGGGCATGAGAAGCCTGTCAAGAAAAACTTTATTGTCAAGCGTGACGAAGGCCCTCGCGC
>DAINRK010000628.1:0-2872 GCA_036741855.1 Anaerolineales bacterium | reverse complement strand
TTGAGGTGGTCTCAATTTGAATCGTATATGGAGGCTTCACCAGCAGGAATACGAGGATCGCTACGATCATGATTAAGATTCCAAGGTCATAAAACTCTGCGGATGATCCATCGGAAACTGTACCACACAGGGCCAGCAAAATTCCGACCGCGATCCGTACAAATGATTTTTTGCTTCTCGTCTGCTTGGTTCGCTGTACCGACCGGATGTTGGAAATTCCGTAAGACTCCGTACCGACCAGCAGCCACTGGTCCGTGATTTTTACGATTCCTTCCTGCAGCATGGTTATTTCTTTCATTTTTGCCTCTTAAATTCGCCTACGGAATGACTGCAGGGAGTTGCTTTTCTGGCAGGTCTTCAAGTGCACGGGCGGTGGGGGATTTCATCCATTGACGTTCATATTTCAATTTCATACAATGACTTTCCACATCCTGTATTTCAACATTGGCATCCATGATTAAGGTTATTTAGGAAAGGAAGTGAAAGACATGAATTTGCATGAAGGTATGGTAATGAAGAAAGCTGGCAGAATGATGGTCGTGCGAGATGGCGAACTGGTAACAATGGATGAAGAAGTGCTCATGAACGATGGCACACGCGTACTGACGAACGGCACAGTGATCAGAACAGACGGCACAACCCGCATGATGATGGAAGGCGAATCCATGGGTATGGATGGCGAGATCACAGACCGCGAATTTCAGGAAGAAATGGAAGACATGGAAAACAAAGACGATATGTAGCTATAGCAGCCAGTGAAGATGGCAATTTCAAGTTGGCGTTGATGCGTAAACTCAATGAAAGAAAGCGAGAAAGATATAAATGAGACCCGATATGGTTTTAATGAAAGAAGGCAGAATGGTGATGTTAAGAAGCGGAGATATGATCGTGATAGACGATGAAATGACCATGGCGGATGGCACCAAAGTGATGACCGATGGCACAGTCAAATTGACGGACGGCACGACCCTTACGTTGATGGAAGGCGAAGGTATGCTCCTCGAAGGCCCGGTGATAGCGGATAGAGCATAGAACTGGAAATCATTTTGCTTTGCTTGATCCGCCTGACTTAGATTGCAGTTTCAGGCGGATTTTGCATTAAGGGTCAACCTAGCCTACTCCGGACTCTTCCAAAATATGATCGGTATTAGACAGACAAAATATCTATTTGGAGATGAGAATGAAACGAATCGCGATGATAATGACTTTAATGTTGTTGGCAACGGCTTGTGCACCGACGATGACATCCGTCCCTGCAGACAACATTTTGGTTCCAACGAATACTGGGGAACCAACCGCAGCTCCGACATCGGTATCGACCAAGGCCCCTGTTAACCCGAAACTCCCTGCTGCATCGTTCGAGGCAGAAACCTACATTAATGAGGAAGTTGGCTTTGCGTTAGATTATCCCGCTGGCTGGACGGTGAACGAAAGCATCGTCAGTGATCGCGGTTCACAGGTACAGTTCCTGTCCTCACCTGAAATTGCGGAGTCCGCTGTTTTGCCTGAAGGTGCAAGCCGCGTCACGGTTGTGATTGATGATTGGGACCCGAAGAATGATCTACCGGCCTATGTTGCCCATTGGAAAACGGACTGGGAATCCTCCGGTTTTATAGTGGTCGAAGAACAGCCTCTTGTGCTTGACCTTGGATTGGACGCTGTCCAGTTTACGCTCAAAACCCCTGATTCATCTGCTGTCGTTCTCATTACCGCACTTGGTGATAAGTATCTTGTCCTCACCGGGGAGGGAGATCTCGACCTGGCGAAGGAAATCGTACAACGGTTGCGACCGGTTTCGTAGCACAATTGCCATTGCGAGGAGGGCTTTGCCCGACGGAGCAATCTCCGGTTAAATAGAGGATTGCTCCGTGGCGCAGAGGCGCCACTCGCAAGGACATAATCATTTAAACGGCTGCTGAAACATCTTCTCAAACGCGGATGCAACGATCTGCGCAGTTTGACCGGGCGTTTCCGGCTCGATGAAGGCAAATTCGGTAAAACCGTGCTTATAGCCGAGTTCCCTGTTCAGGGATCGAATCTCGTAAGCCAATCGTTCGGGGTGATAGTTGAAGATCCGTTTGTTCCAATGAATAAGCTTTCGCAACTGTTCTCTCACTTCAACCTGAACCGATTCGGGTATGGAAGCAAACCAGCGCGAGCCGATCACATACAACCATGGGAGCGCAGTATGGTTTTGTTCATGCGCGTCCAGCAGGTCAATATATCCCTGATCAAATTCGGCGAGAAAACCCTGTTCCAAAAATAAGTTTTCATGTCCACTGAAATCCTCTATATCTTCTTGTGAAACAAGGAATTTCACACGCATGCAATAGCTTTGGATGTGGTTGTGAGGATCATGGATGATATCCTCATTATGTAAGAGAACAACATCCGGCGCCTTGTCCTTTTGCGGAAAATAGATTTCCATCTGCTGAATGTTCTGTAAATATCCGTCGCTTGGATAGCAGGCTTTGACGCGTCCAAACATGGCAGGTGGGCTTCCACGGTTGGAACGGAGGTCGATCCTACAAAAATGGTTTGTCGCAACCCAGGCCGGGTATGGACTGGGAAGTAGTTGGCTGAGGAAGTGTTTGTGTGCATCGCTCACTTCGCCAAGCATAATGCTGGATAGTTCGCGATAGCCTCTCGGGTCGCCAGTATTTTGATCTTGACGTTTATCTGGCCTCTGGCCTTTTCTTTTCCCACCCTGGTTTTGATCCTGCCTGGGCTGCTCCGGCTCATGGTCGCCGACCCAATGGATACGCTTCATCCCGGATGGGGGCGTTTTATCATCTCCCTTTTGCGCGAAATGGGGCAAGAGTAGTGAGCGTTTTAGAGCGATTTCGAAGGTCATGCACTATAAGCATACAAC
>DAINRK010000627.1:0-2878 GCA_036741855.1 Anaerolineales bacterium | reverse complement strand
CCACAATCGTCATTGTCAGTTTCTACATTGCGGGTTTTTCTGCATCGCAGACCGTGTTCAAGGCCCTGCCAAATTTCAATCCGCTTCTCGTTGGCGCCGGGATAGCACTTCTACTTTCGTTCATCTTCACGCCGCTGCTTTCACTTGTGAATCGTTTGGTAAATCGCTGGCTGAACCTTCAGGAATATCATCCGAGCCGCACGCTTCATGCGTACAGCGAGCAGATCAGCAATATCCTTGATATGCAAAAGCTCGCCAACGTCGCGGTGGGACTCATCATCGAGGCAATGGATATCACGCGCGGCTTTCTGTTCCTCGTTGATTCAGAACTTTCAAACGAGACGCAGAAATCCTATCATCTGCGCGCGGTGCGGAATCAGGGAGAGCGTCAGATCAAAGTCATCACGCTTGCACAAGACCATCCCGTTGTGAAGCAATTAACTCAGGACGGACGTCCGCTTCTTCAATATGACCTCGACCTGCTACCGATATTTCGGTCTGTTTCCTCCTCTGAGCGTGAATGGTTCAATCATCTCGAAGCAGAGGTGTACCTACCGATTTTTTCTAAACGCGAATGGATTGGTTTGCTTGCCCTCGGTTCGAAGATCAGTGGCAATCGTTATACGGGCGAGGACCTCGTAACCCTCTCAGCCCTCGCGAACCAGACGGCGGTCGCACTTGAAAATGCGCGTCTTGTTGATAACCTGGTGCAACTTAACACCGAACTACGGCAAGCCTATCGCTCGCTGGATAAAGCCAATCAGGACCTCGAACGCCTCGATCAAACCAAGTCTGACTTCATCAGCATTGCGTCTCACGAGCTTCGCACACCGCTCACAACAATGGTCGGTTATACAGAGATGCTGATCGAAGATATAACTCTACCAACCCATGTGCATGACATGCTCAAAGGTATTTCCAAGGGCACGAAACGCCTGCATGAAATCATGGACTCCATGTTCGATATCGCGCAGATTGACACGCGAACTTTACAGCTTCACCTCGTGCCCGTCGATACGGCAACCCTGGTCAAGGAAGTGGGCGAACGCCTTGTGCAGTCGTTCATGGAACGCGATCAAATATTGACGATTACTATCCCGCCGCTCCCCATGGTGCGTGCAGACCCCAACCTATTGAAGAAACTCTTCCAACATTTGTTGACCAATGCTATTAAGTATACGCCGAATGGAGGCAGGATCACCGTCAGCGCAAACCCCCATGCGCCCCACAACTCGGAAATGCCAGGTGGCGGTGTCGAGATCATTGTCAGCGATACAGGCGTAGGTGTGGACCCCGAAGTGAGCGAAATTATTTTCAGTAAGTTCTACCACCCTGGCGATCTCAACAAACACTCCACCAGTAAAACGCGGTTCAAAGGCAGTGGTGCCGGGCTTGGCCTGGCACTTTCAAAGGGAATTGTTGAAGCGCACAGCGGGCGAATCTGGGTTGAAAGCACAGGCTATGACGAGATCAACTTCCCTGGCAGTAAATTTCATGTGGTGTTGCCGTTGAGCAACCTGGACAAAGGTGAAGAAACAATGATGGGGACTGAATTGAAATATGAATTGGGGTAGGGGAAGTAGAGAACTAGAGACTGAAGCTTAGATTTGTTTACGATATACGCGGTGATTTTTATATTCCACGCCATTCAAATTTTTTAGGTCCGCGCGCATTTGCTTCGTAGTCTCAGCGACTTGTGTCATTTCAACATGTTCGAATTTGTTAAATCCAAAAACGGTTTTACCCATTTCATAATAGAGTAAGGCATTGCCGCCTTTGCCCTGATACTCTGGCAGAACGCCCATGCCGTTGCCTGAAATCGTTTTTGTGCGCTTCATTTCGAGCAGAAGATCGAACAACCCAAATGGGAATAGGCGCCCTTTTGCCCGTTGAAGTGCCGCAGAAACATCGGGGAATGCGAAGAGGAATCCGACGATCTCATCTCCATGCAAGATAATCTTAATAAGCCGTGGGTCAGCAATGAGAAAGATGTTATCTACAGCATATTGGATATCGCCGGATGTAAACGGATAATATTCCCAATTGTGAATAAAGGCTTTATTGTAGGCCGCGCCAATCCGCGGAGCCCATTGAATTAACTCTCGTTTATTCTTAAATCTCTTTACTTTTAGCCCACCGCGTTCCATCACTCTTTTGGCGATATTCTCAACCCGTTCTGGTATTTTGAAGGAATGCGCGGGAAGATAGCACGATACAAAGTCCACCTCCTTCTCAAAACCGAGAGCTTCGATCAATTTGGGATAATAGTCATAGTTATAGTTCATCATTGTCATCATCTGCCGATGCTCAAAGCCTTCAATTAGAATCCCATATCCGTCGAACGGAGAAAGACCCTTCGGGCCGATCAATATATCGAGCCCGCGTTCCTGTGCCCAACCCATTGCCGCGTCGAACAGAGATCGCGCAACGTCAAGATCATTGATCGCATCGAAAGCGTAGAAATGAGCTTTGTTCGTCTTATGATATTCGTTGAAAGGTTTGTTATTCGCGGCGCAGATGCGACCCACTGTTTTCCCGTCGCGAGAAGCAAGAAAAAAATCAGCTTCAGAATGTTCAAAGAAGGGATGTTTTTTTCGGTTTAGCGGAAGATACGTATCCACATACAGCGGCGGCACCCACTGTGGACAGTCCCTATATAGCCTGTAAGGCAGCTCTACAAACCGTTTTACTTGCTCTTTATTATCGGTGTCTACTTTTTCGATGGTGAGCATGGAAAACTTCCTTGGGATTAAATTATCTTGGCTCTCCCGCATTAGGAGGAAAATCTCAACACAAAGGAGAAGAGAAAGGAATTTCTAGATCTTTTTTCTTCGTGACCTTTGTGTACTTTGTGTTTAGAAACGTTTTACTGCTGAAA
>DAINRK010000626.1:0-2880 GCA_036741855.1 Anaerolineales bacterium | reverse complement strand
GGATTCTGTTTCAAGAATGGGATCATTGTCATCAAAATGCCTGGGGTACAGTAACCACATTGCAGTCCATGCGCCTCCCAAAAGGCTTGTTGTAGTGGATGTAAATTATCCTTGTCCGTTGCAAGACCTTCGACCGTTGTGATGTTATGACCATCTGCCTGAACTGCAAACATCAAACATGACCGCGCAGACTCGCCATCAATCAAGATTGTGCACGCGCCACAGACGCCATGTTCACAACCAACATGCGTACCGGTGAGTCCGAGTTCGTGACGCAGGAAATCGCTCAACAACATTCGCGGTTCGACCTCGCGTCGGTAATCCTTTTCATTGACTGTGACGGTAATGGGAAATGTTTGAGTCATGACATTTCTCCCGCGCGCTGCAATGCTTGCTTCAAGGCTTTCTTGGTCAAGACATTTGCCAGATGACGTTGGAACTCTGAGGAGGCGTGAATATTTCCAAAGGGATTGATCTCCTCCTGGCTTGCTTTGGATGCAGCCGATTCAATCAATTCATCATTTAGCGTTTCACCTTCTAATAACTTCTCGGCTTCTTTTGCTTCAACCGGTCCTTCACCCGCATTCAGATAAACCAACTTCGCACCTTTGCATTTGCCTGCTTCATCCACCGTCACGAGCGCGGCGACGCCCATCATTGCATAATCTCCTGCGCGGGGCGCAACCTCCATAAATGACCAGCCTGTACGAGGCGCGCTTAAGGGCAATTCAATCTCGACCAGAATTTCGTCAAATTCAAGGGCGGTAGTAAACATACCGACAAAAAAATCCGGTGCGCCAATCCAGCGTTCACCAGATTTATTCTTTGCTTTGAGTCGTGCATTCAACGCCACCATCAACACAGGCAATTCCGCAGCTGGGTCGGCGTTAACGATGCTGCCACCAATCGTGCCCCTATTACGAATTTGAGGATGGGCGATAAAGTGAACAGCTTCTGCCAAAAGTGGAGCCCACTTTGGTATTAATGGATCGAATTCCAAATGTCTTTCACGGGACATTGAGCCGATACGAAGTACATCCTTGTCTTCTCGGATATAACTTAACTCTCCCACTCGATTCAAATCGACAAGCACACTGGGCTGAACCACGCGGAAATTCATGGCCGGCACAAGGCTCTGTCCACCTGCGAGGATCTTGGCTTCACCACTATATTGACTGTACAACTCTACTGCTTGTTCGATGGAATCAGGAGCATGATATTCAAAGGGAGCAGGTTTCATCGAAAATCCTCAGAACGGGAATGACAAGCTCTGCAAAGATTAACACCAGAAACGTACTGGGGTATCTGAATTTTATCCCCCAATGTATGTCATTGCGAGGGTGGTTTTCCCGAAGCAATCCCCTTGTTTCAGCGAGAAGATTGCTTCGCCCTATCGGGCTCGCAATGACATTTGGAAACGTTTATGCCGAAGAGATTTCAGTCCGGACATATTTCCTGGTTCCTTATCAAAAGTGCGTTTTTGCATTCGTTGTACTTAAGTTCGAATTTTTTCACGACGTGGATTTACGATTTCATCGACATTGTTCCGCGCTGCAACAATTTCGGCCATAATGGACATCGCGATCTCCTCGGGTGTCCCCGCACCAATTTTGAGTCCGATGGGTCCATGCAGGTGATTCAACTGTTCTTCGGTGAGTCCATCGTCAAGGAGTCGCTGGCGGCGCTTCGCTTGAGTATTTTTGCTTCCCAACGCGCCCACATAGAATGCCGGGCCTGGCAAGGCGATCTTCAAGGCCGGATCATCCAACTTGGGATCGTGTGTCAACATTGCGATGGCTGTAGACCGCGTGATTGGAACTTGTTGAAACGCCTCATCAGGCCAGGCCTGGATGAGTTGATCCACATTCGGGAATCTTTCTTCGTTCCCAAATGCGCTGCGCGGGTCAACGACGACTGTACGATATCCGAGTGTTTTCGCCAAAGCCATCAAAGCAATTGTGATATGGACTCCCCCAACGGCAATCAGTGTAGGTGGAGGCAATATCGCTTCCGCAAATACTTCAATATCTTCATTGAGCACTGCACGACGCGACTCGCCTCCTGCCAATGTTTCTTTTGCTAAATTCAATGCGCGTTCATTTAGTTCGTCGCTGATCGTTCCTATTACATTGTCATCGTCTTTGAGCAACAGTTCGCGACCTAACAAATTTTCAGGCCCACGCACAACTGTGACGAGAACGGCCGTATCTTCCTCCGTTAGCACCGAACGCAAAGACTTGAATAGTTCTGTATCAAGGGGCTTTACGAAGATATCGATACTGCCACCGCAGGCAAGACCCACCTCCCATGCAGTTTCATCCGCAACGCCAAAGTGCAGAAGCTTTGGACGGTTCGATTTCAATACCTGGACTCCCTCCTCGAAGACCGCGCCCTCCACACATCCCCCACTCACCGAACCGGTGATTTTTCCATCAGGTGTGAGCGCCATTTTCGCGCCTACACGCCGCGGCGAAGAACCCCAGGTTTGTATTACGGTCGCCAGTGCGATTGACTTATTGTCCTCCGCTCGCCATTTATCTAAATCAGGCAAAATATCGCGCATGATTATCTCCGTTAAAAATCTTTCCAAACACCAAGGACACAAAGGTCACGAAGGTTTAAAGTCTTAAAACGAAAGGGTATTCCATCTTTGCGTACTTGGTGCCCTTTGTGTTTAGGTTTTTTTCTCAAGGTCGGCCAGTCGATTCGCTAAATCTTCAAGACTCGCCAGGTTATGCACTGGCAGAAAATTATCGATATTTGGCAGAGCCGCTTGTATACCGCGTGTGAGCGGTTCGTAATCTGGCGCGCCCAATAAAGGATTTAACCAAATCAGACGATGACAATTGCGTTTCAAGCGGGCCATCTCGCGTTTGAGCA
>DAINRK010000625.1:0-2892 GCA_036741855.1 Anaerolineales bacterium | reverse complement strand
CGCAAGAAATTGAATATCAAAAAAGGGGATAGTTTGCTTGTGGATGTTCAGGATAGCGTGATTGTATAGATTCCAAAACCTATAAGTCACACAGCTTATCTACAAGGTTTGCATAGTGATATATGGAAAGCTGTTGATGTCCAAAATTATCTAAATGGGGAGCGCGGTGCCTGGACGAATTCTACAAGTGAGTACCATCTTCGGAATGCTTGGGGTGGAAAAGGGTAAAATAATGGTGGAAGCAAAACTATGCCCAGAAATATAAAGAAGATTCTGCAAGAACTGAAAAAAGGATTGGTCGAAATCTATGGCGATCAGCTAAAGACCGTTTTGCTCTTCGGCTCCTATGCGCGCGGCGATGCTCACCCCCCTGATTCGGATATCGATGTAATGATCGTGTTGAAAGGTGATGTCGATTATGTGGATGCCGAAAAACGCTCGTCTGATTTCATTCCATCGCTCTGTTTGAAACATGATGTACTTATTTCCTGGGTGTTCGCATCCAATAGGGATTACATGGAAAGCCGAATGCCCCTGATGCTAAATGTCCGCGCAGAGGGAATCGCAGTATGAGCAAGAATGAGATTCAGCTTCTGCTGGATAAGGCAAATGAAAGCCATGCGGCAGCAAAATTATTGATCGATAAAGGATTTATCGGCTTTTCTGCCGCACAGTCCTATTACACCATTTTTTATCTGGTCGAGGCTCTGCTATTGTCGAAAGGTTTAAAGTTCTCGAGCCACTCCGCACTGATTGCTTCATACGGCAAGGAGTTTGCAAAAACTGGCTTGCTGGACCCAAAATTTCACCGCTATATTGTCGTAGCGCAAAAACGTCGTGAGACAGGACATTATGATGCAGAGCCTGTTATTACAGAAGAACAGGCTTTAGAGTCCTTTCAATGGGGTGAGGAATTCATGGAAGCAGCGGAGACATATCTGCGGAAAAACTAACAGCGAGCTAACTCTCATCGTTAGAGCACAGGGGAACGAAATGTAAATGAATGGGGTATCTTTATTGAACATTATTTTCTGAAGGATAACCCCTATGAAACACCCTTTCAATTTAATTCTATTGGCGGTTATGTTATTGACGGTCACAGCCTGTGCAAGTTTCAATTCGCAAATGTCCACGCCTACAGCTGTACCTCATGGTCCAGAAATCTACGGTGTGTTCCAGGGGAACACGCCCTGCAGTGCCCAGGCAAGACCATTGCCTCAAATCCCGGCGGAGGCGGACTGTGACCAAATGATATGGCAACTTATTCTTTACAAGGATCCACAGACCGGATCTCCCACTACATTTAACTTGAAGAGTGCCTATGGCTTGTCCAAACAGGGAACAAACGGCCTGATCGACGGAGGCACACCCATAGCCATGAAAGGAAGATGGACGATTACAACAGGGATAAAGAACGATCCGCAAGCAATCGTATATCAACTGAATGATAGTGACTCTCAAGCAATGGCATCATTTCTAAAAGTAAGTGATGATCTTATTCACGTCCTGAGCAGCGAAAAGACTCTTCTCGTCGGGAATGGTGCCTGGAGTTATACGCTGGATCGAATGGATAATCAAAGTCCTGCACCGATCAGTGTTGAATCGCCGCCTGAACCTCCCACCCGGCCGCCTCAGCCACCCATGCCTGCGGGTTCGTCAGTGTTTGGTGTGTTTGATGGCCGCACTCCCTGCCATGAAGTTGTGCTCGAATTTACGAACACTGCTCCGTTCCCCGGCTGCATAAAAATAAAATGGCGACTGACCTTGTACCAGGACAGCACGACAGGAGAGCCCAGTAGATATCTGTTTATGGGAACCAGCCACTTTCGAGAAGGCTCGTGGAAAATCATAAACGGCATGAACGGAGATCCCGATGTTGTCATATACCAATTACAACCATCAGGAACTCAGGATACGTTTTCTTTTCTCAAAGTTGATGAGAACAACCTCTACCTCTTAGATAATGCAATGCATTTTCTCGTAGGCAATGAATTGTTTAGTTATACATTGAGCAGGGTCGATCCAGATACTCAATAAATCGCGCCGTGAGTTTGCAAGGGGCGCTGGCAAAGACCCCTCCATCGAGGGATGCGCAGACCCAACCCCGCTCCTATAATCCTGCAAACCTTCCAGCACAGGAGCAGGGATGAAATCACTCGGATCTTCCATCGTATTGACTTTGATTCTGCTGGCGGCTGGATGCGCAACAGACGCGCCCGCCTCCACTCCGACGCCGGAACCAGCGCCTACGAATATGACTTTTCCTACTCCCAAGCCCCCACCACAGGGACTGATCGTCCCAGAGATTTTGCTCGATATCAACAACGATCCTGGCCTGCTAAAAGACCCTTACGGTATTGCACTGGATTCATCCGGTAACATCTATATCAATGACGCGGGCAACAGCCGCGTGCTTGTCTTTGACAAGGGCGGCAAACTCCTTGCCAAATGGGATAAACAGGGAAGCGGCGAAGGTGAGTTCCAATCGCTTGGCTTTGGCGGTATCGCGGTCGACGCGCAGGATCAAGTCTTCGTTGTGGATAACGGCAACTACCGCATCCAGAAATTCGATCGCGATGGCAACTTCCTTTTGCAATGGGGAAGCGAAGGGCGGGGGGACGGTCAATTCATCCGCGCCATTGGCATTGCAACTGACAAGGATGGGAATGTATACATCACAGATGATGACAATCCCTATGTGCAAAAATTCGACAACAACGGGCAGTTCCTGATGAAGTGGGGTAGCAAAGGGCAAGGCGATGGAGAGTTCAGCCACGCCACAGGCATCGACGTGGACACGGAGGGCAACATCTTCGTCGCAGATTACGAGAACAAGCGCGTACAGAAATTCAATAGCACAGGCGAGTTCATCGCGCAATGGACCATGGGAAG
>DAINRK010000624.1:0-2915 GCA_036741855.1 Anaerolineales bacterium | reverse complement strand
CTTCTTCCCTGCCTCGCCAATCACGTCCATGGCGCGTTCAATCTCGCTGGGATCATGGGCGGCAGTGACGGTCGCTCGCAGACGGGCAAGTCCCTCTGGAACTGCAGGCGAAGCGACAGGCAACACGAATACATCGTTGTGTTGGGCCTCGCGGGTCATAGCGAAGGCCGTATCATCCTCTCCGCACAAGATGGGGACAATGGCGGTCTCGGTCAGCATAGTGTCAAATCCCATACCTTTCAGGCCACCGATGAATTGCTTTGTGTTCTGATTTAATCGTTCGACACGCCACGGTTCGTCTAAGATGACTTTGAAAGCTTCATTCGCCGCGGCAGCTTGCGCAGGCGGCAGCGCGGCGGAGAAGATATACGCACGGCTGGCATGGCTTAGAAACGTGATAATATCCTGGTCTGCTGCCACATATCCGCCAACAGAGGGAATAGTCTTGCTCAACGTGCCCATCTTTATATCAATTGCGCCATACATATTGAAGTGTTCTTCAATGCCAGTGCCTGACTTGCCAAGCACACCGACCGAATGGGCCTCATCGATCATCAACCAGGCACTATACTTCCTGCACAGCGCCACCATTCCGGGGAGGTCAATAATATCGCCGTCCATGCTGAACACGGAATCGGCGACCACCATCTTGGCTACATCTGGAGGCGCGTTCTTAAGCAGGCCTTCGAGATGTTCCATATCATTGTGGCGGAAGCGGCGGAATTCGGCGCCGGACATCAAACAACCATCCACGATGGATGCGTGGTTCAACTTATCCGAAAATACGTAATCGCCGCGCCCCATCAATGAGGAGATGACCGTCAGATTGGTGACATACCCTGATGAATAGGTCACAGCAGCCTCGGCATGCTTAAAATGAGCAATTGTTTCTTCGAGTTCTTTGTGGAGCGTCAACGTGCCAGCCAACATGCGCACGCCATTGGTGCCGGTACCGTATTTGTCCACAGCTTTCTTAGCGGCTTCGTTGATGCGCGGGTGACCAACGAGACCCAGATAACTGTAAGAAGCATACATCCCCATTTCACGTCCATTTACACGTACCTTCATCCCGGGCAGAATCTCAGCTACAGGCATGTTGAAATAGTGTAGATCATTCGCTTTTAGCCTTGCAACCCGCTCAGTGAATGCTCTCACACGGCGTGTTAAGGAATCATCAGTGTTATGAAAATCCATGCAGGGTCCTCCGAAAAAGAATGTCGCAAGTGTACCAGAGACTTCAGGAGTTTTAGAATCTTTAGATGTCTACTCTCATTGGCTTCCCTATTCTAGCTGACTCAAGCAGTGCTGAAATCATCCCAACATTGACGCGGCTATCGTTAAGTGAAATGCGCGGCTCTTTGCCAAGCAGAATCGCGTCTGCCACATCCTCCACTTCACCGATGTACAACTCCTGGCCCTTGATCTTGATCGTTTCAGTTTTGTCTCCACGGGTCAAATAGATTTTCTCATTGATGCCAGGTTTAAATGGATTTGGAATATTCAATGTCCCTTCGCTTCCAATAATCTCCATGAACCAATGAAGTGGGATGACAAAACTACTATCAAACTGAGCAAGGACATTTCCTGCAAATTGCATTTGCCCGACAAACGTCTCATCGATTCCAGTTGGACCTATGACCTGCCAGCCAAAAACTTCCCGCGGACTCTCTCCGACTACAGTCCGCGCGTAGCTGATGGGATAACATCCCACATCCCAAATGCTTCCGCCGCCCATCGCAGGGTCAAGGCGAACATCCCCCTCATGGTTAAGGACATAGCTAAAAGAACCGCGAATCAGCTTCAAAGTCCCGATTGAGCCGTTCCTGGCGAGTTCCTGTACTCTGAGCGTTTGCGGATGATGCCGGTACATGAAGGCTTCGGCAACGACGCGTCCATGTTTACGGGCGGCTTGCTGCACTGCGTCTACTTCATCCACACTCAAGGCAAGCGGCTTCTCGCACAGGACATGCTTGCCAGCCTCAACAGCTTTGATCGTCCATTCGGTGTGAAGATGATTCGGAAGCGGATTATAGATAACGTCAATCTCGGGGTCTGCGAGCAATGCTTCATACGAGCCATGTGCACGCGGGATCTTCCATTCACGCGCATATCCCTCCGCAGACGCTTGCGAACGCGACCCAACAGCAAGAAGCTGGTTGCGCTTTGAAACTCGTAGCGGTGGAATCAAGGCGCGATTAATGCGCGCGGTGGATAACAAACCCCAGTTGAGAACTTTTGGCATGTTATTTCCCTTTCAGTTGTGAGAATAAAATAATCCCTGTAAGAAGAACTCTCGCAGGGATTATTTTACTATTTATAGTATCGAATTCATTGCTGTCTGAGCGGCGGCATTGGAATAGGTATCGTATATGTGGTAGCACCCACGCCAACTCCACCTTCACATGCATTTGGTGGTGTTGTGCAAACTGTGCGCGTACCTTCACATTCAGCAGCCCAGAACATATATCCAAGCATGCCAGAGGTTGTGCCTGCACCGTTCGGTGCAACGGAACGAACAAATGTACCTGTACTATTTTGCAATGACGCACTGAAGTTGGTGCATTCAGGCAAACTCTTTTGACCCGTGAGCCACAAACTGCCCGTGAACTTCGCAGGCGCCAATGGTGGAATCGGTGGAGCATATTGCGGTTTGCCATCCACATGCTCCTGCCAGTTCGTTATGGCTCCGCTTGTCGTCGGCTGGCGGGCAGGAACCATCGCATTGGCATAATCCAGTACGGGATTACTGGTGGTCAGCCAAGCAGTGGTGGCTTTGGTTGTGAGTGGAATCAGCCAGCGATCGCCTGCCGCCAGGTCAATTGTCAGGCGAGCAGCATGATTATTACCTGTCGGATCATAAGGCAGGACGGAGCGATAGGCATTGATAAAAGCCTGCAGACCCGCGAGGTCCGGAT
>DAINRK010000623.1:0-2917 GCA_036741855.1 Anaerolineales bacterium | reverse complement strand
CTTGGTTCGATCCCGAGTCCATCGCAATAGAATTTGATGGATCGTTCATAATCGCTGGTCGTGAGTGCGACTCGCAACTCGAGGACTGGATATTTAGAATTAGAAGTGGACATGATAGGAAACAGGCCTTTCTAAGTAAATCCAAACTCTGCCTTTCAGACATTACCCGAATGTAGCATGACAACGACATTAATCTGATAACGACCATGTCGTGATAATGAAAAGCCGAGAACTCAGTTTATGGATCGATATAAGGATTTTTTCCAGGTCCCGAAAGAGCGCGTGGGTTTTTACTGAATTCAATGATAATTGGGGATAAAAGGATCAAGAAGAGTACTGCGAACAATATGATTGCCACGATTCGCGACCGATGTTCCACCATCCATAATGGCCACAAAACCTCACCAACCCTAAAGATCGTGACAAGCAGAATGGCACTCAAAATTGAGATCAACAAGACCAATCTCTTCTTCACGGTTTGGGCAGTCTGTTTTCTATCCTCAAGTTCTTTACGAGGTCGTCGTTGCTTGGACATTTGTCGTTTTCGTTTCGGCTAAACCTTCTTACCGATCAGCCCAATGATGATCATGGCAACGCTGATGCCGATCACAACTCCTGACACTGCCCCCACAGTTTGCATCAATGTCACAGGGTCGGTGGACTGGGATGCGACCGTGAGCATAAAGAAATAAAACCCGATTGTAAAGACGATCAGAACAAAACCAGTAAGAATGACTCGCCAATTCCTGCGCCGCATAGTGTTTGCGCTCCTTCGATGAAAATATATTGCCAAGAAGGCTCGTTGATTCTAAACCATTAATATATACGTTGAAACCTTCCGCTGGTGTGCGGGACGAAGTAACACTATTTTGACGGAATTGACTTGCTATCGAACCCGCTTGTATCGACTGTAGCCTCCCAATGAATGCTCGCCGGGCATCAAAACGAGGGCAGTTTCGGCAGGCACAGTAACCGTTATGAAGGCTGCATCGACGATGCATACAGAAAGTGTGTCTGAGGGAGCAAGCACATCGAACATGGGCGTGTAATCCATCAGCGCGGCGTTGGCGATCATCACTCGTTCTGTAATGGCCACGCCAGACGGGTTGGCCAGTACGACCACTGTGTCCAGCACCCGATCAGTATAACGTTCGAACGCCAGCAATCGCTCTGATTCCACGAGCCTGAAGTTCCCGACGCGCAAAGCCCGGTGCTGTTTCCGCAGCGCGATCAGCTTTTTGATCCATGCCAGTTCGGGGTTATCGTCGCGCACGAGTTCCCAGCGCATGGGTCCGCGATTCTCCGGGTCGGCACCTCCGGTCATTCCCACTTCACTGCCATAGTAGAGGTTCGGAGCACCAGGCAATGTAAACTGCAGTGCCTGGACGAGTCGGCGCATCGAAGAGTTGGGAATCTCAGTTGCGATACGCGGGATATCGTGGTTATCGATCAACATCCAGGACTTAAGGATTGGCTCGATTCCAGCATCCAGGACCATGCGATTCAGCATACGTCCGGCTGTCGTTGGTGCGATCTCTCCTGAAGCCAGGCCCAGCACGATTTGACGCAAGGTGAAATTCATGACCGCGTCGATGGACTCGAGCCACTCACCGGGATAGTTGACAATCTCACCCACGACCAGGGAGCCAGGCTTTTCCATATGCGCCGCGCGTGTGAGATCGCGCAGATAATCAAATCCCAATTCATAGGCTGTATCCAGACGCCAGCCATCCGCGCCGTCACGCAGATAACTGCGCAGGACGGAGTCCGGATCTTCATAGATATAGCCTCGTACGGCCGGGTTTTCGAGGTTCAATTCAGGCAGGTTTTGGACGCCCATCCATGAACGCGCACCACCATCATACTGAGCTCCAATGGCAAACCAATCCCGCCAGGGACTGGCCGGGTTCTGGAGCGCGTCCTGAAAGATCGGGGCGTTCCGACCCATATGATTAAAGACCGCGTCCAGCACCAATTTCATGCCGCGAGCATGGACATCCTCCACCAGGCGCAGGAAGTCTTCCCGGTCTCCGAATTCCGGCGAGATTTTCAGGAAGTCGAGCGCGTCATATTTATGGTTTGTGTATGCCAGATGGATCGGGTTGAGATAGAGCACATCTACGCCGAGTCCCTGCACATAGTCAAGCCGGCTGCGGAGACTGGCGAAGTCTCCACCCCAGAAATCCAATTCATGACTGCTCAGCTTCGCCTCTGGCAGATAACTGCCTCGTTTCGGCGTCTCTGACCAATCCCGCAGCACTTTGGGAGATGGATACAGATCACGTTTGGCATCCAGTTGAGCAGACGGTGCAAACCGGTCCACAAGCACCTGATAGACGATGGCGCCATTACGCCAATCCTGCTCACGCTTCGCAAAGATCTCTGAGTTGTCTTGAGTAAGTTTGTTTGCTGGGGTGCCGGTCATTGCCATCGTATCCTGTTATCTTATGTTTTGATCATTCCATCAATTAACGGTACCACTTGACCCATAAAGATTTCAATCTGTTCCAATTCATCCGCCAGCGGCCATAAATAAATTCGCTGAACGCCAACGTGATGATACGCCGCAAGTTTCTCAGCGCAATCCCGGGCAGAACCGATAGGAAGCCGCTCCCTCAATTCTGCAACTGGACGGTTGAGTGTTGGCGCCAGCACGTCTCGTAGCATGCGTTCAGAATCTTCCTCTTGCTCAGTGATGTAAAGCCACATCGTGGCAACGGCATTTGGGAAAGAAGTTGGATCCTTGCCGGCCGCGATAAGATATTCATGAAGCTGTTTCAATCCGCTTGCGAATAATTCCGGGGTTGAGTTATAGCCAGATGCCAACCAGCCATCAGCCAGGCGCGCAACCCGTTGCAGACCAGCCTTGGATCCCCAGCTTCCCACCCAGATTGGAGGACCGTAGGTTTGGGCAGGG
>DAINRK010000622.1:0-2919 GCA_036741855.1 Anaerolineales bacterium | reverse complement strand
GTAAGCGAGAACGAGAGCGCACCGACATTCTCAGCCGCCTGTCTGCTGTTTTTCACACCTGGGATGGGAAGCACGTTCTCGTTTTCGATGAGCCAGCGCAGCGCGACCTGACTCGGACTCTTACCATAGCGCTCGCCAATCTGGTGAAGAAGTTCCACCACAGGCTGTACAGCTTCCATCGCTTTTCTGTTGAAATTCGGGAGGAATCGTCGCAGCCCGCTGGCTTTTGTCCCGGGTGCGTATTTGCCAGTTAATGCGCCCTGTGCCAGCGGCGAATAAGCAATAAGTGTGATGCCAAGTTCACGACAGGCATCCAGTACTCCATCGACTTCCGGCTTTCGATACAGTAAAGAATACTGCACCTGATTGGATACGAGCGGAAGGCCGCGTTTCGCCAGCTCTGCATGAGCGAGTCGCATCTGCTCAGCCGAATAGTTGCTCACTCCAACCGTTTTGACTTTATCCGCCTCCACTGCGTCCGCCATGAGATTCATCAGCTTTGGGATGGGTATCCGATTCGAAGGAAAGTGATGTTGATAGAGATCAATCGAATCGCGTTGCAGACGAGAGAGGCTATGGTCGAGCGCTTTGGGGAAGGCATCTTCTCTGGAAAAAGGGGAAGGCGGGAACTTGGTCGCGATCAAAACATCCGTGCCGCGAACAAGCTCTCCGACCCGGCGCTCCGAAGCACCACCACTGTACATCTCGGCGGTGTCAATCAGATTCACCCCGGCATCGAGGCTTACCTTCAATGCTTCTTCTTCCTCCGCGGTGCCATGTGATGGACCGTACGCCAACTGCGCCGGAGTCCAGCGAGCCATGCCTTTAGGCTGACCCCAGACCATTGCCCCGATTCCCATGCGCGGTACGCGTAGTCCGCTTTTACCTAAGGTCATTTGGTGATTCATATCTGTCATCCTTTCAAAGTTTCAGTGCATACGTATCTTCTGTTGGGTGGATTGCATACTTGATGTTATTTTTACCGCTATTTTTGACCATATACATCAGCTGATCGGCGCGCCCGAGCATCTCATCCACGGAGAGGTGCGGGTCGCTCAGTGTAAGAACCCCGATGCTTAAGGTAACAGACCAGCCGTTTTCATTCATCTCATTCAAAAGCGCGCGCTGCATATTGGAAATTACAACCGGTGCAGTCTGCGCATTTGTTTCAGGCAATATGACGACGAACTCATCCCCACCCACGCGTGCGACGATATCCGTTTTTCGCAAATGTGCTGTTATGTTCATGGCGATGGCCCGCAGAACGATATCCCCTTCGGTATGTCCAAATGTATCGTTGATGGTTTTGAAATTATCCACATCAATAAACGCGATCGTGAAGGGTCGTTTATATCGAAGGGAGCGGTTAATTTCCATTTGAGCCAGCTCATGAAAAAAACGGGCGTTTAAAACACTTGTGAGAAAATCGGTGCGGGCCAGTTCCTGCTCGCGTTGCAAGGCTCTGTTCAACCGTATCATGAAAACAGGCAGCAGAAAGAATCCGAGGCGGGCGGTGGCATTCCACAGATAGGCGAACAAATTGGATGTTCTGTTACTGTTACCCGACCAAATATCTACCGCAATCCAGACACAAGAACTGAGGATCGCAAATACTAGTCCCAGTCTTTCACTGATTGCCCAGGAAATCAAAGTGATAGGGAGCAAGTAAAACAACGAGAACGAAAATTCCACCCCGGTGATGTAATCCAGAAAAGCCACCATGCTCAACAGTAAGACCCCCATCACGATCCATACCGGCCTGCTGACTTTTTTCACGGTCTCGTCTGGTTTCATGATTAAGATTTCAACTCATATTTCCCAACAATCGTTTGAATCTCCTTCATCTGTGCCTCCGTCAACGGACCCAATTCCATCGCGCCCGCGTTATCCCTCACCTGCTGCACGGATTTGAATCCCGGTATGGGAACCATGCGCTCGTCCAAGGCCCAGATGTAGGCCAGCGCGCCCTGTGCCATTGTCCGCCCGTTAGAAGTGAGGATGTCACGGATTTCATCCACGATCTGTAGTCTCTTTATGATTTCGGGGTCGGAAAAATTTGCGCGAGAGCGGATGTCGTTATCAGGAAATGTAGAAGTGGAACTGAATTTACCTGTCAGGATGCCCTTGTTGAGAGGGTCTTTGTTGATACCTGCCAGGTCAAAGTCCGCACAGACTTTGCGCATCTCGGCGTTATCATAAATGACATTCAAACGGAATTGAATGGATGTGCAGTGTTCACCGCTCGCAAATTCACGCGCACTGTCGACGATATCCGTGCTCCAACCATACCAGCGGATTTTGCCCGCAGATACCAATTCTTCCAAAACCGATTGTAATTCCAAAGCCAGTTTCGCATCATAACCACCTTCGTGGAGTTGATAAATATCAATAACATCGGTCTGCAAACGACGCAAGCTGTTTTCTACATCCTTCCGCACGTTGTTGATAATTTGATTCGAATCTCCATAAACGGTTTTCTCTTTCTCATTGACGATATGCCCAAACTTGGTTGCGATGACGACCTTGTCGCGTTTGCCCTTCAACGCTTGACCCAACACCACTTCGCTATGACCTGCGCCATAGTTCGCGGCAGTGTCAAAGAAGTTCACTCCCATGTCCAAGGCGGCATGCACCGCTCGAATGGATTCTTCATCGTCTGTGTTTCCCCAACCGGCAGGATAAGGTTCTCTTCCAGGTTGAGCCCACGTCCACGGGCCGCCGATTGCCCAGCATCCCATGCCCACCGCGCTGACTTCCAATTTGCTCTTGCCCAATGTTCGTTTTAGCATATCCACATCCTTTCGATGCAGAACTGACTCAATTACTCTAACAGCATTTTTTCATACACCATAAATTCCCTCATTACTTCGGGCACAATCCATGCATATTCTTTGCGAACGGAACCTTCCATTCGTGAAA
>DAINRK010000621.1:0-2919 GCA_036741855.1 Anaerolineales bacterium | reverse complement strand
ATTATACAGTATAAACGAAAAACAAATATATTAAATTGGTAAAAAAGTAGGACTCTGCCCGAAGACAGAGTCCTTTTTATTTCTTGCTCGAAGTCTATTATTAGGGCAGAGAACTGGCAATGGTGCTAAATGTGTTACCGATCTTGGGGCCGAGCAAGCGCATTACTGCAATAACAACAATGGCGACGAGAGCGAGAATGATCGCGTACTCAACCAAGCCTTGACCTTTTTCTTTCGGAGCAAATAACATGACAGCAATTCCTTTCTTGGATAAACAATTCGCCGAGGACCTTCCTCAGACTTCACTTATTTTACTCATACGCAAAAATTTTTCAAGATGTCGAATGCAAATTTGCTTGCAATCCTGTTATGTATTCCTAACATTCTTGAAATGAAGAATCCATTAGGAGCGGGCGGGAACTGCAAATGAAATTCTTGCGCCAGTTCCTAACGTACTATCGATCTCAAAGTTTCCCCCAAGCATTTCTGCACGCTCGCGAATCAATTTTAAGCCAAGACTATTGCTCTGTTGAACAGATTCAGGATCAAACCCTTTACCATTATCGTCCACACTCACACGGACGCGATCTTCTCCAAGGTCCAGCATGATTTTTACAAGAGTTGCCTGACTGTGACGGGCAGCGTTGCCAAGTAATTCCTGTATCGCGCGAAAGATCATCACTTCAAGATACGGCTCCAAACGGCGCTCATTTCCAGTAATCATTATACTGGTATCGAGACTGGATTGCTCCTTGAATGCTTCAGCATACCGACGAACCGTTGGTACCAGACCTAAATCGTCAAGCATCATGGGTCGTAATTCGAAAATAAAGTTCCGAACTTTCTGAAAGGTGCCCATGGCTGATGTTTTTAGATTATTCAATTCGTCTCGTGCCTGTCCTGCATCTACATCCATAAGACGCATTGCAATCTCTGTTTGAAGAATAAAATTGGAGAGCGCTTGAGCTGGGCCGTCATGCATTTGCCTTGAAAGGCGCTGACGCTCAGTCTCCTGAGCGTTGACCAGCATTTCAACACTAGCTAAGGGGCCTTTTGATCCACCTGAAGTCGAAGCCAGGCCTGAAGTCAAGGAACCGCGCGCTTGCTCAATGGTCGATTTGAAACGTTCAAGATGCGATTTCTCGCTCTGCAATTTTTCAAGTTGCCCGCGCATGACAAACAAACGCTGTTGAGCGTCTAAGGCTGAATCATAAGCGTTGCGAATTTCCTGCGGAGGCAGTTTGTCCAACTGATTTTGCACTTGTTGAAGATGCGTCGTAATCGCTGCGTTGCGTTGTGAAAGTTTGGAAAGCTCTCCCTGACTTTGTTCAATCATCAACGTGATCTCACGCAAAGCTCTCTGGGTTTCTTCCAGCTCTGTCTGCAGATTGAGTCCACCAAGGGCGGATGTATCATCCATAGTCATAAGCGATTACTCCTGGTGTTTCACCTGATCACTCTGCAGTTTTACCCAGCCACGTTTTAATGCGTACACCACGGCTTGCGTACGATCTTCAACTCCAAATTTCCGTAAAATGGATGTGACATGATTTTTTACTGTCTGATGACTAATGCCAAGCAAACTCGCGATCTCTTTATTGCTCATCCCTCGCACTACACAGGATAATACTTCCATTTCGCGATCAGATAACGGATGAAAGGGTGAACCCGGTTCACTATAGGATCGCCTGGCACCATCCATTTGCTCATCTATCCAGTGATCCAGCTCACGGCGGTTGAATATATGGCCTCCCACAGCATATTTTCCATCAGCTACGGCGCGTACTGTACGTGCCAATGTCTCTGGCTCAATATCTTTTGCGCAATATCCGACTGCGCCAGCCAACACCGCATGGATTGCCTGCTCGATGTCATCATAGCCGGTAAGCAGAACCACACGCGTTGGCAGATGCTCAGAAGTGACCTGATGCGTAACTTGTTGACCATTTAATCCCGGCATGTTGACATCCAGCACTGCAACTCTTGGTTTGAGTGAGCGGATCATTTCAATCGCTTCATCCCCGTCAGCCGCTTGAGCAATGATCCGAAAATCCTTCTCCAGGGAAAGTGTATCCACAACTCCCTGGCGAAACAATGGGTGATCGTCTGCAATTAGCAGTGTTATCTCATTCATCATTGCCTGTTCTCTGGAAAAGTCTTTAATTGAGTATAGCACAGGAGCGACCAGCGGGCAATTAATCTATTAACCTGATACATTTCAGTTTCGTAATATATGTCACTTCCACTTATAGACCTTCATATTATTTTCAATGCCGACCGGATCATATTCCAGCCCGGCGACGAAAACAGGCATTCGCTGCGACGTAAGGTTTGGATAGTCACTCACAAACACGATCAGGTAATCTGCAGAGTTTGTGTTTAGATACTCAGCCAGCTGATCTTCATTGCGAATAAACGGAACCACATCTGGAGTGATCAAGCCCGCCAGATCGAGTATCGGATTTTGGACATAATAGCCCAGGACGCCAATGTCATGAACTGCAAGAATTGCATCCGGCGGTATATTCTCTTCAACCCATTTCGCGGTCGTAACCATCTCACTTTCAATCCAATAAACATCGTAAGCGTTTTGGCGCGCGGCAATAAATCCAAAAATAAGACAGAGAATACCGGTTAATACCGACCATAAAAATACAATTCTCTTGTTCGCTTTTGAGGAGTTGACAAATTCCACCATGCCGAGCATTCCCCCTAAATAAAGGATTGGAAAAGCGGGAATAATATACCTACCATGCTGGTACGCGGGAAGCCGCAGAAAGTATATTCCGATGTAACCGATAAACCAGATTACGCCACTGATCGCGCCCCAATTTCTTTCACGAAGGTTCTTAGAAACCCATAAAATGGCTCCCGGCACAAGAGCAATAAAAGGACTTGCGATTATCGGCAGTAGATAAT
>DAINRK010000620.1:0-2925 GCA_036741855.1 Anaerolineales bacterium | reverse complement strand
CCTCAGGTTCGATCAACGCGGAGGGCGTTGTTGCAAACACAACGCCGCTTGTACCGACAGTCAACCCCACTATGCCAGGTTCAACTGCACCTACTCCAACAGCCTGTGCGGCCTGGTCACCACCACCGGCTGCGACAGGTGTCCCAACTTTTAATCCAGTGAGAGAGGCGGCTTCGGCTGTCACGTGCCCTGTAAATTCGGGTCCTTCAAAAGTTTTCGGCATCCATGAAGAATCAATTCCCAATGCGTTGAGCACCTCATGTGACCAATTGCGCACCTTCAAATCAAATAACACTGTTCCTGCACCATCGGCCTTGTCCATCGCGTATTCACCTGTCAACTTGTAGCGGATGTAATCCTTCGGCAACAAGACATGCTTCGCTTTAGCAAATACATCTGGCTCATTTTCCTTAACCCACAAAATTTTCGGCGCAGTGAATCCCGTCAGCGCGACATTGCCGGTGACTTGAATAAATTTTTCTTTGCCAATGATTTGATGGATTTCATCGCATTGATGCTGTGTACGCTGGTCGTTCCACAGGATGGCTGGACGCAAGACATTTCCTGCTTCATCAAGCAAGACAAGCCCATGCATTTGACCTGTTAGACCAACCGCGGAAATTTGTTCCCTACCGATGTCTGCTTTTTCCAAAACGGACCTGATACTGGCTGAGACCGCGTCCCACCACTCACGCGGATCCTGCTCGGACCAAAGCGGACGCGGCGTCTGCAACGTATGCGGATTCGATGTTACCGCAATCACATTGCCTACTTCATCTATTATCAACGCCTTGCTAGAGGTTGTGGAGGTATCTATGCCGAGGAAGTAGGTCATGGACTACTCCAGGTTTAATTTTTCGACCAATACACGGGTTTCATTTTCGTCACGGGGACAATCTATGTCTTTATACAAATCCCATGTTTCGACATGCGACACAGTCTCATTTGGCGGAATGGATGTAATTGGCGCAAGCGTTTCCAGCTCGAGGAACTGGTCGTTGCAATAACATTCGCTGGAACTGCCGAAGTCATAATACTCTACCTGCGCCTTATAGTTCGCATGTTTGACGAACAGAGTTCCATTCAGCCAATACGCCAGCCACCCGCGCGGATTCGAAAAACCGACTTTGAACGGGGACTCCATTTGGGCAGACACCAGAATGTATTCTCTCCCCCACAGTACATTCTTGTTTGACATATCCGTATAACTCCATAGAGCCAACGAACGATTCGGTAAAACACCCGCATCAGATTTTGATTGTGGCAATATCGCCATACCGCCTGTCTTGAATTGTGTAATCGCCCACGGCGCGCAAGTGATATTGCTACTCCCCAAGTTCGTAACGCGATGTGTGATGATTACCTGCGATTTCCCCGAAAGAATAATTTCCATGGATTTCTGCAAGCCAGTCGGTAGTGTTTTCTGTGTGGTCCACAAACCATTTTCTACTGATACGATTTCAACAGGATCATCATCAGGAATATAAGTGGTATTGAAATCTTCGGGCGCCTGCCACAGCCGATGCCCGCCGTAAAAGTGGAACACATCGCCGTTTGGCAGCTCGGTCACGACATCTGGCAATTCCGCGCACAGGTTATCGCCATTCTTAAATCCAAAAGAAATGATTCGCGGTCCAACGGAACGCGTTACGAGTAACTGCAGCGTATCGTTTTCCAGGGCACAACATTCGTACCCAGCATATTTCACGATTTCCATTCCTATCGCACGCCGAGTAGAACTTCCACGGTCAACTGATCCAGCCGTTCATATTTCAAGCCGCGCATGGCAATCGTGGAGCGGTCAAAGGATTGGGCTTTGAGCGCGTTCGCCTTTTCAGTAGAGTACTTGCCGAAGTATTCATTCATCGAGCCGTCGTCGGCGTTGATTTCAGAAATGAGGGCCTGAATCTCCTTATCGTCGTTCCATTGCGCGGCTTTTTCCTTGAGTATCAAATATGTACGCATGCAGCCGCGGGCAAAGTCTTTCACACCTTCGTAATCTTCGGTGCGATAAGCATGAGCATCAAAGTGACGTGAGCTATCGTATTTATTATCTTCAAGCAACTTTACAAGGAAGAAGGCGCTCTTGGGATTCACCGCCCCAAAGCGGAAGTCCTGATCATAGCGACCGAACGCCTGATCGTTCAGGTCAATATGAAACAACTTACCTGCTTCCAACGCTTGCGCCACACCGTGGACAAAGTTGAGTCCTGCCATGTGTTCATGTGCCACTTCAGGGTTGACGCCCACCATCTCTGGATGATCAAGCGTTTCGATGAACGCCAACATATGACCCGTAGTGGAGTTGTAGATGTCACCGCGCGGTTCGTTGGGTTTGGCTTCGAGTGCAAATTTCAGATCATATTTTTTATCTAAAGCATATTCACAGAGAAAGTTCATCGCTTCACGTGAACGTTTAATGGCAGTGATGGGGTCCTTGGTGGCATCTGTTTCGGTCCCTTCACGGCCGCCCCAGAAGACGTAGATCTTAGCGCCAAATTCCATACCGAGATCAATCGCGTTCATCGTCTTCTGCAATGCATATGCACGGACTTTGGAATCGTTCGATGTGAACGCGCCATCTTTGAAGACAGGATCGGTAAATAGATTGGTGGTTGCCATAGGGACAACAATCCCCGTATCTGCAAGGGCTTGTTTGAACTCTTTCAAAATCGCATCCCGCTCAGAAGACGTTGCGTCAATCGGAATTAAATCGTTATCGTGAAAGTTGACTCCCCAGGCGCCGACTTCTCCAAGCAATCGAACCAACTCTGCAGGTGATTTCTGTTCACGGACGGGCCCGCCGAATGGGTCACGTCCAATGTTGCCAACAGTCCATAAGCCAAAGGTGAATTTGTGTTCAGGTTTGGGGTTGTAGTCTGCCATGCAAGACTCCTTTTTATTTTCCACTTAGTGATGCGGAGC
>DAINRK010000619.1:0-2930 GCA_036741855.1 Anaerolineales bacterium | reverse complement strand
TCTATACACCGATATTGAAGGCAGTACAAAGCTGGCACATCAAACTCGCGACGCATGGGAGGTGCTGCGGAAACGCCATCATGGCATCTTGCGTCAGGCAATTGAAGCGCACAATGGTCATGTCTTCCAAGTCATTGGCGATGCCTTCTGTGCGGCATTTCATACCGCTGGGGATGCGGTGCGCGCTGCTGTAAAATCCCAGGTAGATCTTCAGGCTGAAAATTGGGGAGAGGCACCTATCCGCGTACGGATGGGTATCCACATCGGGAAAGCTGAAGTTCAGCAAGATGGGCTATATCATGGATATGTAACCCTAAGCCATGTGCAGCGGCTAATGTCTGTTGGACATGGTGGACAAGTTTTACTTTCATTCGCCACACAAGAGCTTGTACAGGATGAGTTGCCTGAAGGCGTCGAGTTGCGCGATATGGGTCAGCACCGTTTGAAGGACTTTGACCGCCTGGAGCGTCTCTTTCAACTGAATATCGCAGACCTGCCCTCAGACTTCCCACCGCTCAATACGCTCGATTCACATCGTCATAACATGCCGGTTCAATTGACCAGTTTTATCGGCCGTGAAAAAGAGATTGCGGATGTAATCCAACTACTCAAAAAAGCGCGCATGGTCACGCTCACTGGTCCCGGCGGAACGGGCAAAACACGACTCTCCATTCAAGTTGCAAACGATGTGTTAGATCAATATCCCGATGGCGCGTGGCTGGTGGAACTGGCTCCTATTCTTGATCCCATTCTGATCCCGCGCACCACGGCGATTGCCATTGGTCTGCGCGACGAGCCTCAACGCCCCGTGATTGCGATGCTGTGCGATTACCTGCGCGAAAAGAAATTGCTCCTCCTCCTGGATAACTGTGAGCATTTGATCGAAGCCTGCGCTGAATTAGTGGATGGGCTTTTACATGCCTGTCCACACATCTGCATTTTAGCCACTAGCCGTGAAGCATTGGGCATTGTAGGCGAGACCTCCTATCTCGTCCCTTCACTCCAACTGCCAGATATGCAAAACCTGCCAACTTTTGAGCCACTCAGTCAATATGAAGCCGTCAAGTTATTCATCGAACGCGCGTCAGCTGCATCGCAAAATTTCAGGATGACGAACGAAAATGCATCTTCCATCGCTCAAATCTGCAACCGTCTCGATGGAATTCCTCTGGCAATTGAGCTAGCCGTTGGTAAGATCCGCGCCTTGAGTGCCCAACAGATCGCCCAACGCCTCGATGATCGATTTCGCCTATTATCAAGTGGAAACCGCACTGCCCTGGCGCGTCATCAAACTCTGCAAGCTGCCATCGAATGGAGTTACAACTTACTTTCTGTTGCTGAACAAATCTTGTTCAGAAGATTATCCGTTTTTGTTGGTGGCTGGGTTCTCGAGGCGGCTGAATCAGTTTGCTCAGATCAAGATACCACCGCCAGAGATGCACTAAAAGCAGAAACTATTCTGGAATTGCTGACCCAACTCGTAAATAAATCCTTGGTTATGACCGAAGAACGAAATGGAGAAGTCCGCTATCATATGTTGGAGACCATTCGGCAGCATGCCAATGATAAATTGCAGGAGGCCATAGAAAATGTATCTTTGCGCGACCGGCATTTGGCATATTTCTTGCAACTGGCAGAAGCTGCCGCACCATATTTGATTCGACGAGAGCAATTGGAATGGCTGGCACGGTTGGACGCTGATTATGAAAACCTGCGCTCCACGCTCGAATGGGCTTTGACGAAGGAATCGCCTGAACCAGCTTTGCGCCTTTGCGCGGCCTTAGGGATGTTCTGGAAAATACGAGCCTACTTCCTGGAAGGCTCGGAGTGGTTGAAAAGAGCGCTTTCAAAGGAATCGCAAAGTCCGACGGTTGCAGAAAAATCTGCACGGGTGAAAGCGTTATATCAGGATGCGGAACTTGCTGAAGAAATGGATGAAATAGAGCGTATGAAGACCTCTGCTAAGTTGAGCATGTCATTGGCGGAGGAAGGCTCTGACAAAAGGAATATTGCGCTTGGGAGATTCTATCTCGGACTTGCTTTGTCGCGTGGCTTCTATAACGAGCGGGCCCTCTCATTATTGCAAAAAAGCCTTGCTGAATTTCGAGCACTTAATGATCCATACTGGGAGTCATGTTGCTATCGTCCACTGAGTGCAATGCTTGTGACCCAGGGTAAACTCAAAATGGCTGAAAGAACATTACAGAACCTCGAATTAGCTCGCATAGCAGGGGAAAGATTAAATTTAGCAGATGCCTTAATTGACCATTGCCATACCCTTTATAGCTCCGGTCAGATAGATGAAGCCAGAGAGTCTGCACAAGCTGCGGATGATATCTGCAAACAGATTGGTTCAACTGTGAATTTCGTTTCTTCCTTTTTTGCGGAACTTGCATTGGTGGATGGGGATTATCAAAAAGCCACATCATTGTATGTGGATATACAGGAACGTTATGGCTTGCTGGGAGAGAAAAACTCTAGATCCGTTGCAATTGCAAAGCTTGGACTTCTGGCAATGGAGCAAGGTAACCTAAAGCAAGCACAAACTTATTTCGAGGAAGCGCATGCCATTGCACGTGAAATTGGCAACAAGACCTTCGTCGCAGAGTACCTGGCAGAATTGGGTGCCATATTTTACTTGCAAGGAAGCCTAGAAAAATGTAAGCAGAACATTAGGGACAGTGTCTATTTAATAAAAACTAAAGAGATTGGTAAGCCCCGTCAAAGAACTTTGCTTCATATGGTCAATATAATAAATGTTCAAAAACCAGAGAATTCGGCTCGGATACTTGGTGCCATGGCCAATGCGCGAAAAGAAGGTCTGCATACAACAGGCCCATTACTCCAACATTATTATGATCGCGCTGAAGCTCATGCGCGCAAGACTCTCGGTGACGCGGCATTCGAGTCCGCGTTTGCGGAGGGGCAGA
>DAINRK010000618.1:0-2935 GCA_036741855.1 Anaerolineales bacterium | reverse complement strand
TCCAATCGTGGGCATGACAGCATCGTGTGCTTTCTCGTTGATGAAAATACCGGCCGACTAACCTATGTAAATCATGTTTCGACTGAGGGTCAAGAGCCTCGTAACTTTGCAATTGATCCCAGTGGAACTTTTTTGTTGGTTGCCAATCAGAAAACCGATAATATCGTGACTTTTAAGATTGACCCGGTTACAGGTCAATTATTCAAGACAGGATATCAAGTAAAAGTATCAATGCCAGTCTGTGTGAAATTTGCTTACTTGTAATTGTGATGCGAAAAGGTAGGGTTTTCCCTATGGGGCAAACCCTTATTGACGACCGTTCATAACGTCCGCATAATTAATGATCGCAATCCATCATTTTGCTACTCGTTATCAAATAACGGATAGGAGGTAGAGATGAAGAAACTACTCATTACAGCCTTACCTGTAATATTGCTTGTTGCGATCACAGGCTGCGCGCCGGGATCCAGTGTTGAAGTCACAACACCTGAGACCAACGTGCAACTCACTACTCCCGGTACCAACCCCTCAGTAAATGAACCGGCCGCGAACGGTGTCGTCGCAGGTGTCGTTCAGGGACTCTGGCATGGGATCATTGCACCGGTGACTTTGATTATGTCATTCTTTAATGATGCCGTACAAATGTATGAAGTACATAATAACGGAAGGGAATACAACCTTGGCTTCCTCCTGGGAGTGGCACTTGTATTTCTCATTTTAGGGTTTTCAGGGCGCAGATGGAGATAGAAAGCCAGATTTTGTATGCCTTGATATAGCCTGTCTACGATACTCAAAATCCTTCCCGGCTGATGAAAATGCGCGGGAAGGATTTATTGTATAATGAATCAGACACACTCATCTGATTTGCCATCAGGGGATAACTGCTGATCAGAGCGTGCACTTTATTGAGCATTGTGACTGCTAAGAATAACAAATCCTATCTGAATTTATCAGGAGGCAGAAAGATGAAGAAACCAGACTTTTTCGTTTTATCTGTGGTCTTGCTTGTTATGATGGCAGGCTGTGGTCCCGGCTCCAGTGTACAAGTCACTACTCCAAATTCTACAATGCAGCTCAGCGCGCCCGGCCCAAATCCGCTGATCAATCAGCCAGATGCGACCGGTCGTATCGCACGCGCCGGGGCAGGGCTTTGGCACGGCATCATTGCCCCTGCAACCCTCCTGGTTTCATTTTTCAATTCTGATGTGAGGATGTATCAGGTTAACAACGCTGGAAGCGAATATGATCTGGGTTTTCTCGTGGGTGTAGCGATCGTAATTTCGATCATCAGTCTTCTCATACGGATGAGGCGTTAGGTGCTGCAAATCGAAGGTCACAGCCCGGGACACTCCAGATCTTAATCGGCGTGATTTATGATATTAATTGCCTGTAACATAATTACGGGCAATTTTTATTATGTACCATTCCTGTAAAGAAAAACGGATCTACACAAACGGAAACAAACATGATCTCTAAATTGATCAAACTAACTTTGCTACTGATTTTTTCGCAGATGTTCCTTTCTGTTCGCGCTGCGTTGGCAGATACGGGTCCCAAACCGACCATGGACTTTCAGCTCCAATTCGAATCGGGCGTGGAAAAGTCCGGCATTGTTTCAGGGATCCTGTTCGAGTGTAACCAGGCCGATTGCAGTGACGCTGCGCCGCTGGAGGAACTGGGTCCACAAGGACTCTATTGTGAGACGCAGAGTTGCCGCGCCATTGGTTATGGTTTCGCCCCATTTTCTATGCTCGAATTAGAATTCTCAGACGGCGTGACGCGCCGGAGCAACATCTTTGAACAGGTCGGGTTTGATTCGTACTACACAGCCTACGTCCGCCCTGATGATCTGCATGTGGAGGCGCGCTTTAGCCCGGGAAGCCTCCCCGCCTGGGTGATGGTACTGATCGCATGTGCCTGTGTTTTTATCGCGGTTGGGCTGATTACCGGTCTGGTTCTTTTCCTTCGGCACCGATCTAAACAGACTTGATCGCACCTCTGCTTTTCACGATCATTGTTGAAGGTATCGTAGTCCTTGGCTATTCAATTTGGCGAAAAAAACCACTTAGTCCGATTCTGTTCTCAGCCACTTTGGCAAATTTGATCACACAATCGTTTCTATGGCTCGTATTGAACGTTTTCTTGCACTATTATCTAGTTGTCTTGATTATTGCCGAAATCCTTATTTGGTTGGTTGAAAGTTTCTTGCTTTACCGTTTACCAGCAAACCAACTTCGTTTACAGGAAGCCGTCTTCCTCAGCTTGAACATGAATCTTGCCAGCTTTGCTCTCGGTTGGTTTTTACCAATTTGATTCTGTGAATATCCCCCGTGAATAGGAAACCAGCATGAAACCTAAACCACGTTTCTCCGAAGAAGTCATCGCGACCATCCACAAAGACAGGATTCTTGGCATCCGCGCGGGCCGCAATTCGGATCATCGTGTCATTGGCATTTGGGTTGTCGTAGTTAATAGGCGCGTCTTTGTCCGATCCTATACGATGAAGCCGGGCGGTTGGTGGCGGATGTTTCTCGAAGATCCACAAGGCGAAATCTTCCTTTCCAAGCGGAAGCGCGGGATTAAAGTCCGTGCAGTACAAACACGGAGTGAGAAATTGAAGGATGCTGTCAGCGTGGCGTATAAGGAGAAATACAACACGCCTGGGTCCGTTGGGTATGTGGAGGAAATGTCACGCAAACCCTTGCGGGATACAACAACGGAATTGGTGCCGGTTTAAGAACCGCTTAAGAAAATTTATTTAAGGAGATCGAGAATCGATCTTAACAGTGGGTTTGTATTTGCAAGGGAGAATAAAAAGCCAGCCATCACCATCAAGCCGATAATCCATTCAGCGACCACCAGAGATCCTAACCGTACAGCCACGTATTTTCCAGAACTGAGTTTTGTAAACACACCCAGGCTGAATGCAATGGCC
>DAINRK010000617.1:0-2945 GCA_036741855.1 Anaerolineales bacterium | reverse complement strand
CTAAATGTTCAATTCTGAGCCGTGCGGATTGAACGTTTATGACTTTGAGCATATGTCTGGTCAAGATGGCGTTCTAATTTATTACAAGACCAGAGATGTGTGGGCGAATGAAGTAGAAGTGCAGGTGTTTACGAATTCCAGTAGGCTTATTCCAGCCTTCCCATCCTGGGGATGTCGTAGCACCTCAAAATGACATAACTTTCCAGGAGATCGGTTTCATCGTCCTGTTTGCAACTTGGACAATACAATTTCACCCTTAACGACTGTCAGTTTGACGTTGAATGACTCATCCAGCAGGACCAGGTCTGCATCTTTGCCAACTTCCAAACTGCCTTTCTGAGATGAAACGCCAATCGCACGAGCAGCGTTCAGGCTGGATGTAACCCACATCTCTTCAAGCGAACGTCTGGTCGCAGCGCATATATTTTGCAAGGCGCGTTCCATCGTCAAGACAGAACCTGCAAGTGTGCCATCTGGTAAACGGACTGCTCCATTTTGAATATGAATGGATCGTTCATCCAGCACATAATCGCCCTCGGTCAATCCTGCCGCACGGATAGCATCTGTGATCAAGATAACTCCTGATGTGCCTTTCACGTCAACCAGAATCTTCTGCGCCGCAGGATGGACATGGATATTATCTGCGATCAATTCGCATTGGATTTGCGGCAAAGCCATCGCCGCGCCGATTGTGCCAAGTTCGCGATGCCCTAATCCCTGCATGGCATTGTAGGAATGAGTCAGATGAGTGATGCCATGCTCAACTGCCTTTTGCATTTGTTCGTAATTGGCTGAAGTGTGCGCGGCGGACACAGTAATGCCGCGCCGTACACACTCTTCGATCAGCCAGAGATTTTCGTCATATTCGGGTGCGAGCGCAAGCAAACGAATTACACCGGATTCTAAAAACTCCAACGCCTCTTCTTTTTCAGCCCGCCGAATTTGATTAACATCCTGCGCGCCACAACGGGCTGGATTAAGATATGGACCTTCGAGGTGCACGCCGAGTAATGTTGCTCCACCCTGCATGCGACCTTGCAGCTCTTTAACCAAATCGAGCGCTTTGTTTATCGATTCACGATTTGCTGTCCAGGTAGTGGCTAAGAAAGATGTTACGCCATGCGAGGCATAAAAACGCGCCATCTCTTCCAAACCTGACACCGAGGCGTCCATCACTTCATGTCCCATCGCACCATGGACATGTAAATCTATGAAACCCGGCAAAAGATTTTCCCCTTGAGCATTGATCAATTGTAGAGAAATCTCACGTGAAAAGTCCGGAGGACTGCCGAAGCCTATCGCGCGAATCAATCCCCCTTCTACGAATAGCCAACCTATCAACCCAGGGTGATCGGGGATGAACAGGCGCGCATTGTGAATTAGCAAGCCTTGTGTGGATGTATTCATAGATTTCTAAAGTAAACTGTTGGTCGAGTACCCCGCATTCTTTCTGCGGGGTGTATCGAGACCAAAAGGAATCTGCAAACAAAAAGCTATATGAAAACTTGTGGTCTCGATACGTCCCGCCACGAGCATGCGGGACACTCGACCACCGAACTTATTCAAGTATGTTGGATTTGAACTGTTTGACCGGTACGGACTGATTCATACGCAGCCAGTGTCGCCTCCACCGCGCGTAGACCATCAACGCCTGTGACACGAGGTGAACGGTTTTCACGAATGGCGGCAACGAACTCACTCACCATGGCATGGTTTGAGTCAGAGCCCCAATAAGCCCAATTTGAGCGTTGCCAGTCATGGCGATAGACATTTAGGTTTTGACGGAAAGCATCCACGACCACAGCTCCGCGCTGGGTGACCATTTCAAAGTCCAATCCGCCCCAGGTAGGCCAGTATTGTGGGCGAGACCAGCTCGCATCGATAGTTGCAAATATACCATTTTGAAATGTCATCATTTCGAGCGCGCCGGTTTCCACTTCCACTTCATCGGCGTGGAAAATCTTGTTGCTGCGCGCGTACATCGTCGCAACTTCAGAGCCAGTAAACCAGCGCATGATATCTACGAGATGGACTGTATGATCCATGATCGCGCCGCCACCTGCCAGTAAGGGATCCACAAACCATGCGCGATGTTTGGTTGGCAACTCGCCTCGATTGGTTCCATTGAAGCAATAGACATCACCAAAGTCGCCATGATCCAAGCGCGCTTTGATCTCTAATAGTGGTGCGCTGAAACGCATAGGGAAAGCAGTCATCAACAACACGCCGGACTTATCACATACATCTACAATGGCTTGTGCATCTGCGAGCGTTGTTGCAATTGGTTTCTCGCATAGGATATGAATCCCTCGCGAGGCGGCCATTTCTACTAAAGGTCTATGGCGATTGTTTTCGGTACAGATAATCACGCCATCAGGTTTGGCTTCGAGCAAGTCTTCATAGGTATGAAAATAATGCGCCTGGTTTTGAGCGGCAATCGTCTGACCCCGCAATGGATCATCATCTGTCACGCCAAGCAACTCCACGCCTTCCATATTGCGCAGGTTGGAGATGTAAGCTTCACCATGATGATGGGCAAACGAAAGAATACCAATCTTTATCATGATGCCTCCTCGGGAGGCTGCAGTTTTACGGGTTGGCCCGTATGAGCAGATTCCAGGGCGGCCTCCGCAATTTGAACCGCGGCCAGCCCATCGGTCGCGCTGACCCGTGTCGTTTTTCCTTCTGCAAGCGCGCCGTAAAATTCTTTGATCTGAGTTGTATAGGGACTTTCACTCACGGGGCTGGAGGGCAAAGCCACATCGGGCGCATCGGATCCACCGGTCTTGAGAATTAAATTCTGAATAGGTGCAGTGCCATCCGAATCAAATTGGATCAGACCGCGATCTCCTGAAATTTCAAGTTGCGTGTGGAACGTTGGCGGCGGATACGCCCAAGCCCCGGCGATATGTGACAACGCGCCGGAACGATGGCTGAGGATGGCC
>DAINRK010000616.1:0-2950 GCA_036741855.1 Anaerolineales bacterium | reverse complement strand
CTCATACATTTTTGATGGCCGGAAATCTAATGCAATCCTCACGTTTACGCCCGCTATCGCCACATTATGGGATTTTTTGCTCGCGTGGTTGCGAGCCTGATCTACTGGGAAATCATTCTGCCGCGAATTGGCTTGCGGGTTGTGACGAGGAGCACACGGGCCGAGCGTTACAGACAAATCGCGTCTCGATTCCGTGTCCTCGCGATTCGTATGGGTGGAGTGATGATCAAGGTTGGTCAATTCCTTTCGGCGCGTCTGGACGTTCTGCCTGTTGAAATCACCGAAGAACTTGCTGGTTTACAGGACGAAGTGCCCGCAGAGGACTTCGACGCGATTCGCAAACTTGCGGAAGCTGAACTGGGCTCGCCGCTCGAAGACATCTACGAACGGTTCGACCCCAACCCGTTAGCTGCCGCGTCACTCGGACAAGTTCACCGCGCCCGACTCCTTGCCGACACGCCAGAAGCGGAAGAGTTTCGCGACGTGGTTGTCAAAATCCAGCGTCCATTTATTGATCAATTAATTGACGTGGACTTTTCTGCGCTTCGCCGTGTTGGTGGATGGTTGATGCGCTACGCGCCGATCCGCAAACGCGTGGACGTACGCGCGCTGATTGAAGAATTGGAAACGACTGTCCATCGCGAGATCGAATATTTATCAGAAGGCAAGAATGCTGAAACCTTCAGCGCTAATTTTAAAGAACAGGAACACATCCATGTGCCGCGCGTCGTGTGGAGTCGCACCACCCAGCGCGTGCTCACTCTTGAAGATGTCTTTGCCATCAAAGTCACGAATTACGATGAGATCACTGCCGCGGGCATTGACCGTGCAGAGGTTGCCGAAGTATTGTCTGATACCTATCTCAAGCAAATCTTTGAAGATGGATTCTTTCACGCCGACCCGCATCCCGGCAATTTATTCGTCACACCGATTCCAGCTTCAGATGGAATAGAAGCAAGCTGGCAATTGACCTTCGTTGATTTTGGCATGGTTGGTACCATTCCAGAAGAGTTGCGCGACGGGCTGCGCGAAGTGTTGATCGGCATTGGCACACGAAATCCCGCGCGCGTCGTTCAGGCATATCGAACGATTGGTGTAATCCTCCCAGGGACGGATCTGAAGTTGCTCGAACAGGCAGAAGCGGAATTGTTCGACCGCTTCTGGGGAATGTCTATGAGTGAGTTACGCAATGTGCCTCATAGGGAAATGCGTCAGTTTGGCATGCAATTCCGTGAATTGATGTATGAGATGCCTTTCCAATTGCCGCATAATCTTTTATTGTTGGGAAGGACGCTCGCGATTCTTTCGGGCATGTGCACAGGTCTTGACCCAAATTTCAATATATGGAGTCAGATGGCGCCCTACGCTCAAAAATTGATTGCAGAAGAGGGTATCTCGAATTGGGAGACGTGGTTCGATGAGATCGGAAACTTGTTCAGGGAACTGATTGCCCTGCCTTCTCAAACAGGTCGAGTATTATCGCGTCTGGAACGCGGCGAATTGAGTGTCAACACGCCACAGGTCAGTCGTCAAATTTATCACCTTGAAAGCGCGGTCAACCGCCTGACCGGAGGGATTGTTTTCGCCGCCTTGCTATTTGGGGGTGTGCTTCTCTATCGTGCTGGAGATGTCACACTAGGCTATATTTTCTGGGTTCTCTCAATACTGACTTTATTGTGGATGACCTTCTTGTCGCGTGGACATTCCCCCTGGCGTTAAGTCTTTTACTCACGCCGCGCAGCGGTACCGACGGCGATTACAGACCAACTATTGTTCCTACATTTTCTCTTGTTTCTTATCTATTCGCTCCAGCGCGGAATCAATCAGGCTGCGCCAGGCAAGCAGCATTTCCTTGCGGGCTTTCTTTCGGTGCTCTATGAATCCAGGTGGCAGGAATGCCTGGATGCTTTCGCGCATCTCTTCACGCGCAGCGCGGACATGTTGACGGACTTCCTCCGGAATCTGGTCTTCAAAAGGTTTGCGTCGAGTCGCCTTCTCAGCCATTCTTACCTCACTTTCAGATCGAGATTATAACTCTTTTAGTCTGGCATGTAGAGTCCACCAGACCCCTCAAGCCAGTCTGCGATGCGCTCAACCGCTGCAGGAATATTATTGTCAGAAATGTCCAAGGTCAGGCTGGGCAGCATGGTCCTCTCAACCAATTCACGCATCATTTCCTGCTCGCGGATGAATGAAGTCAGATCATTATATTGCGATGGGTTACCGGAGACCTTCAATCGTTCCTCCCGTGCAGCTTCAAAACTTTCAGGCGAACGCGCGCAAAAGATGATTCTAAAATTCAGAGGTAATAATCTTTCTTCCAGCCAGCGAAAATCATAATCTTTGTTGTAAGCTTGTTTTTGGTACGCCTGTGTGGAAATATGAAAGCGGTCGACGGTCCAGGAATAATATTTTTGCAACTCAAACATGCGTGCCCAGGTTTCATAAACCTCTAGCGCAAGTGATTCATCCTGTGGCTCGAAGTTGATTGGTCCCCGGCCCCAAGGATAGTTAGTAAATGTGCACCACTCCGCCGAAATCAATGGCGAGTGATAGCGATACTTGCGCGGCCCCACAACACGGGGATGTTCGTTTAATTCAAATGCAATTTCGGTTTTAAATGTCAGGCGCGTGCCCTCGAGGATGACTTTCGGGCAGAGTTTGTTTCCCATAATTTCTTAGTATAACTGATTGTCTTTGACCGCCCTAACTGCTATACTTCACACGTATACTCGCCAAAAGGATGGTATGCTCGAAGTCCGACTGCTTGGTAAATTTGAAGTAAAGAGTGACGGAAAGCCAGTCGCGATCACTTCGCGCCCGGCGCAATCGTTGTTTGCTTATTTGATTTTGAGCGCGGGGACTGCACATCGCCGCGAAAAACTAGCCGGACTCTTGTGGCCAGATTCTTTGGAGGAAACAGCACGAGGCAACCTACGTCACGCACTCT
>DAINRK010000615.1:0-2951 GCA_036741855.1 Anaerolineales bacterium | reverse complement strand
AGCGCTGCTGAGGAAAATTAGGGAGTTGATCGTGAGATAAAAAGAGCGACTCCCTTCGGCAAGTCGCTCTTTGTTTTATTCTTCGCTAAACGTATCAACCGACCAAACCCAGGATAATAGCCAAGACCATCGCCAGAGTCGGGAGCGCTTCTGCTTTTTAAACATCAGTCTGCACGATTTGGGGTGTCTCTTGCCGAGCTAAAACTGTTGCGCGGCGCTGGGCGGGTCGGGTGCTGCGGATGATCCATTCAGCGACGAGCAGGTTGGGAACCCAACACAACCAGGCGATAGCTTGGTACGCCGTCAGGAAGTCGATGCCTGCAACCATCGAGAGGGGCGCCCACACTCGCAGCATGACGCCCGCAAAGGTCAACGCGTAGTTCCGGATCATCCACTGGCGATGCTCTTCAAGATCCTTGTTACGGATGTGCCTGTAGGCGCGGTAGCCGGTGTACAGCCACAGGATCGCCAGGGCGCTAAAGCCCAACTCGGAAATCGTTCCGCCATACGCCATCTGCGCCATGTACAGACCGCTGGGCCCACCGAACAGAATGCTCAGCAGATAGGTCCGCCCCAGCCAGCGATGGACCTTGAGCCAGCGACCTTTTCTGATTCCGGGCAGAAACTGGAACGGACCAATGCTGAGGGCGAGCATAGAGGCCACGATGTGCACGATCAAGATCGTGATATGAGCCATATAGATCGCCCTTTGTTCGGAAAAGTACACGTCCGGGTCCAGGGTCAGATAGCGGCTGACCATCAAAATCACGAGTGCCACCATCAGCAGCATGATCGTCCAACCGATCTTTTTCAGGATACCGGGCTTCTGAGATCCTACGATTTGTGAATTCATCTTCATTCTCCTCGAAAACTCTTTTCTCATCTTGTCTGACCGTCCCTCTGATCTGGACTAGAAGGTCACAAAATGGGTTCGGATGATTGATCCTGATAGGAACGCCACTAACAGGAATTCCAGATTGCGCCATCATCGCGCAGACGAAGAGAATTGAGAATCGAGCGTTGGATGTATTTTGGGGATTTTTCTCTACAACTTTGGATGGAGATGGCTGATTTTTCCCCCATAACGAGACCCACTGAGGGGTTATTGACCGGACCGCACCCGGGCGAGCAGGTCATACCGGCTGTCCACTTCGATCTTCCTGTAGATATTGTGCAAGTGGGTCTTGACCGTCCCCAATGAAATGAACAGTTCACCCGCGATATCCGCATTGCTTTTCCCCTGGATGACCTTTAGGATGATTTCCTTCTCTCGGTCAGTGATGCCGTATCTCGAGAGGAAGGTCTCTGACAGATTGTCCATCTCCAACGGGGACAGGACAGGGTAACGCAGGAAATAAAAGATCAGGAAGATACCATACAGAGAGTATGGGATGGAACTGAACAGAAAACCGTTCTCATTCGAGAGCGTGACCGCTGTGGTGCGCAGGGATTGGGGGAGGTTGATGGCGGTTTCCACATACCCGACCGTGGCAAAGACCAGCAAGCCGATCAGAAAGTTCCGCCTCTCAGTGTGCCAGGCGCGGCGCAAGAGACCATACCCGAGCGCCAGCATAAACGTGAAGCTGGCAAAATACCCTATAGTGGCGATTCTGAACCCAATCCCAAAGCGGATGGTCCGTGTGTCGGCATCGAGCACGGCGCCGATGGGCGAGGGGAGCAACAGGATGCACACGAGCATCACCACTAAGAAGAAGATCGTGATCATCCGCCCGGCGCGGACCCGGTAGACCCCCGTAAAGAAGTGAATGACTGCCACGATCACGGCAAAGTTGAGCACCTGCTCGGAACCCGAGAGCAGATACCACGCCCAGGCGGAATAATCTTCCACGTTCAGGAACAGATACTTCTTAAGTACCTCTACAGCCAGGACCAGCGTAAAGCAGGTATATAAGATGCTAAAATCCCGCAGGTCGCTTTCCCCCGTTCTCACTGCCCAAAAGACCACAATCGACAGGGCGGCGAGCCCGATCATGATCACGAACAGGTCGTAGGCAATCTGAAGATGTTCCATGGTTGTGGATTGATCCTATCTTATTCGAATTATGCTCGCGTTTCAATAGCCCGGACGCGAAATGCCTGTGCTGATTACTGTATAGCAAACGACCCAGAGTGTTCTTTTATGATGCCGGCTATAAATCGTCAAATTTGCTCAAATAATCTTCGTCGGATTCGTCTTTTGCCCCAAGATAAGTTTTTCGTATTCATCGAGTAACTGCTTCAGCATGCGGATGGCTTCATCACTCCCGTTAGGAGCCCTGCCATAGTGCCTTAGTATATTCATCAATTGTCATATTCATCCGATGATGTTATGGAGTTCTTTTTCGGTGATGAGCTCCTGGACATGATCGCCCTCCATTTTCTCGATGCTTTTTTGCAGCTTGATCTTGAGCCGCTTGATCTCTTCCTGCACCTGGTCCCATGTCACGGGGCGAATGTCTGCGTCGAAATGGATTTCGGGGAAGTTACGCTGGAAAATATTTTTTACTAGCAATAACTGGTATACCTTTCGGTCACTCTGCATCACACCTGATCTTTTAATACGCCTGTGTAAATAAGTTTATCGTCGATATACAAGCCTACATAATCGCCTGCTTTAGATTCTTCAGCCATAGGAACTCCTTCTAGGTGGTATCCAGATTTTACCCTTTCTGTCGTGAGAGTGTATAAGAAAACAAACTGCAGCCGGGTTTCGAGCGGATCGCCGCTCACCTCATCACAGCCTGACCCCGCGACGGCGATAGCCGGAGGCCGGCACAGCCTCCCTTTACTGAGCTATCATAGAATTACCGCATTCTGGCACAAGCAATTTCACATCTGACATATTCCGCCTGTCCTCTTTATCTGACCGATGTCATGTCTTTACAGGAAAACTGCCCGGTTTGTGCCGCTTCGATATATGGCTTCAAATTCTCACTGATATCGCTCTGCCC
>DAINRK010000614.1:0-2959 GCA_036741855.1 Anaerolineales bacterium | reverse complement strand
GCCGTCTGTTGTGTCAATTCATCGGTGGCATTGGCACAATCCTGAATACGCTGACCATCCTCGATCGTGCTGAGGGTTCTGCCCAATGCAAGAGGAGCTGTAGAGCTAATGCGATCTGCTGCTTCAATGATCATACGCTTCAATTCTATGTACTGCACTGGGAAACTGTCCCTGACAGACAGTGGTGTGGAGGTCGCATTGGTACTGCAGTAGCGGACGAAACCATTTCCCGCCGTGTTAACCACGAAGCAGACGCTATTCGAGGCGATGGTAGCCATGTTGGCGGGCGCAAAATCCAGTTGGAATTCTGGATATATCGCCTCCTCTAGTTCTGGGTTCACAATCGAGGGGATACGTCTAAAATTAACATCTATGGTCTCTGAAGTGGTTGTCGAAACAAGCCTGCCCGGGACAATATCGTCTGTTGAGACAACATCTATCTCCACACTATACATGGCGGAAACGAATGATCCCGGATCCGGAGTGGGAGTTGGCCCGTCGTTGTCATCATCATCATCGTCGTCGTAGTAATTCCGGGTGAGGGAAGGACTCGCTATTCCTATTACTGGTGGTACTGGTGAGGCGGGAAGGGGATTGACTGCCACTATGCCCACCTGCGCAAACCCATCGGAGTCAGGAGGTTGAACATCCAGGAATGATGTAGTCTCCAAAGGAATCGTCCATCCACCACTTATGTCTGACGGGAAGGTAAACCCGATGATTGTTGACAGAGGTTGATCCGAAAAGTCTGCGGGATTTGCAATGTCAGGCTTATCAGCAGGCGGTACAGGTCCTTCAGGAATATTGGGCGGTGTGGGGGTTGGACCGGCATCTGGATCCTTTGAATCATCGGAATCGTCCGAATCATCTGAATCATCTGAGTCTGCCAAAACCCTGGGTTGTGCCTTTACAAATTGACTGGAGCTCTCGTTCAAGGCTGCACTACTACTCGTTGAGGTGCTCAAACTCGCAGCCGTCATAGGAACATACGCGCTCGAAGCAATCAAGGCCACAAGACTCAGCCAGTTAAGAACGACTTTCTTATTCATGGTGCCCTCCTCTAACAATGTTGATGGTGAATATGGAACTCTATCCGGTTGTGAAGGATAGATTTTGGTACATGTCCGACCTGGCCCACTTTTAGAACATCAGTATCAAATAAGATTGGGTTGTGGGCAGTAGAATTCCACCTGGATATAGTAGTGCCACAAAGAATGGAATCTAAACATCATTATATAACTTTCGATGTGAAAGTCAAGCCCTCGCGGAAATTTGTTTGAAAGAAGAGCGTTAAGCGGATTACGTGACTGGGCTCTTCGCGATTGTCACTCACATCAAGAAAGATTCGTGGAGCCAACGCAGATCTTCTGATCTGCAGACGTCGCTCAGTTTTATTATGATTCCACTCGATGCTCGTTGTAGTCGGTCTCAATTCTATAGAGACATTCCCCTTACTCATTTTTTTGAGCGCGGATAAAGAATCAATTGCGTACATCTGAACAACGCGATCGTTTTATCGTTGGCTTCATCCGTTATCTTAGCATCCCATACCTGAGTCGTTCTACCATCATGCACTCGCGTTGCCACACAGGCAATCCCGCCCTCGCGCGTTGTATTCAAGAAATTACTCTTTAGCTCTATGGTGGTGAAGTTCTGCGCGCCATCTGGGAGATCTGTAAATGTGCCGTAGCCGCAGGTCGTATCTGCCAGGGCGATGATCGTTGCAGCATGCAGATATCCGTTTGGGGCGAGCAATTCGGAGCGTACGGTGAGTCGGCTCGTCAACCGCCCTGGCTCGACGCTGATAAATTCAATGCCGATCAATCCCGGCAGAGTTCCTTGTCCGCGCGCGTTGAGTTGATCAATAGTAGTCATGGCTAATTCTGAACAAGCTCAATCACATGAGCGAATTCATCTGTAAGAGCTACCTTATCATCGTCAGTCAATCTAAGCGACTGTGCTGATAGAAGTGATGATTTAGCCAGCTCAAAATCCTTCGTCCGAACAGCCAATTCCGCTCGGTATAAATATGCCTTTGCGAGATCAATGGCTGGAGAATCTGGAAAACGGCTGAGACCATTTTCGAGCGTTTTTAACGCAAGTGCTTCATCTCCATGAGCATCTCCAAGGCGCGCCGCCACGTAAATGATCTGCGCCAGTCCTTCCGCTTTCTCGGCTGAGTCTTTCTCTTCATATTCGCCAAGCTTGTAGATCCGCAGCCAGTTCCCGCCCGGGTCAACAACGCTGAAGCCACGCACTGTGCCGTATTTCTTCCGCGGTCGCGTCATGCGAGGGATACCTGCGACCGGCAGCTTGCCATGCACTTTTCGTAACCCGGCAGCAAAATCACGATAGAGACTGTCCGGGTCTGGTACAGCGACAATAACACTGCCGTAGGATTCCGCAGGATTAAAACCTTCCATGCCGAAGAGATGGATCTGTATCTCTTCAAGAGCCACGACTGCATAAGGATTTGGACGAACCTGACGATATGTCTTTTTGAACCCAATAGATTCGTAGAATGCTATCGATTCGTCGATGTCGCCGCAGGGTAAACAAGGATACGTACGTTCATTTGCCATGAACTAACTCCTTTTTTGTACAGCCAAAGATGTTTTATGAAAAGAATGATTATAAATCCTTTGGCAGTTATCTTTGGTTGCGCGTGTTAGGTGGTCAATAGTTGTTATGGCCTGAAAGCATAAAATAGCGAAAAATACACTTTGTTCCAGAAATAATCTGTTGGTTGAGTACGACTGGGCGCCTCTCACAGTCCATATCAAAACCAACAAGTAACAAATTTTTTCTTGATTAGTGGTGGTTTCGATACGAGCCGACGAACCCAGCTCTACTCAACCACCGTTATCTCTTTCATCTTTTTCTTTGTGCCCTTCATGCCCTTTGTGTTTAAACCTAAGGTAAAATCACTTTTACCATGTCAAACGAATCTCTAGTTATT
>DAINRK010000613.1:0-2961 GCA_036741855.1 Anaerolineales bacterium | reverse complement strand
CAAGAAGAAGCGTTCCTGGATGCACTTGGTGTCGACACTTCATGTAACCTATAAGTGAACAGATAGGCAGGCTGCTTTTGGAAAACCAGGGCAGCCTGTTTCTTTTTGCAACAAGCTTGTCGAGGGAAATTCTCAGAGCGATTGGATAGCCAGTCGCTCTTTTTATAGATGGTAGAATCGAATTATGAATATTTGCTGGAGGAATAAATGACGGATGCTGTCATCATAGACGCGATTCGCACACCAATCGGTGCATTGGGAGGGATTCTTGCTTCAGTTCGCCCTGACGATTTGGCTGCACATGTAATCAAAGCAGTTATTCAACGAAACAAACTCGATCCAATTCTGGTTGAAGAAGTTTTCTTAGGGTGTGCAAACCAGGCTGGTGAAGATAATCGCAATGTGGCGCGCATGGCCGCTTTGCTTGCCGGGCTTCCTGTTGAAGTCGCAGGCGTGACGGTGAATCGTTTATGTGCTTCCGGGTTGAATGCGATCAATCAAGCTGCGCGCGCCATCAAAGCAGGGGAGGGAGAAGTGTATATCGCGGGCGGAGTTGAGTCCATGAGCCGCGCGCCGTATTCAATTCCCAAAGCGGAGGCGGGATTCTCATTTGGCAATCTCACTGCCTGGGATACGGCCTTAGGCTGGCGTTATCCAAATCCCGTGATGAAAGAAAAATATGGCACAGACTCGATGGGTGAAACCGCTGAGAATATCGCCAGAGAACGTCCGCACATCGCGCGCGAGAAACAGGATGAATTTTCACTTCGGTCGCACCGATGTGCAATCGAGGCAATTGACTCGGGCCGTTTTGCAGAAGAAATCGTTCCTGTGATGATCCCTCAGAAGAAAGGCGACCCAAAGCTTGTAGATACAGATGAACGTCCGCGCCGGGATACGACAATGGAATCGCTGGCAAAGCTCAAGCCTGCATTTGCCAGGGAAGGGGGAACGGTGACCGCGGGGAATTCGTCTGGATTAAACGATGGAGCAGCCGCGTTATTGATCATGAGCCAAGAAAAGGCGAAAGCCTTGAATCTCAAGCCATTAGCACGTATTGTGACTTCAGCATCCGCGGGTGTTCCGCCGCGCGTGATGGGATATGGCCCCATTCCAGCAACCAAAAAAGCACTACAGCGCGCAGGCTTGCAGATGAAGGATATCGGATTGGTCGAATTGAACGAAGCGTTCGCCGTTCAGTCGCTCGCGGTGATGGAAGATCTGAATCTTGACCCGGAGATTGTCAACGTCAACGGTGGCGCGATCGCGATTGGGCATCCGCTTGGCTGTTCGGGTGCGCGCTTAGTCACGACACTGGTGCATGAAATGCGGTTACGAAAAAATGTACAGTATGGACTCGCGACTCTCTGTGTCGGTGTCGGTCAAGGTGAAGCGACGATCGTTGAGTGGGTCGGATAATTACAGACCGGAGGAACATCTGCACAGCCTGTTTCGTTAAAGATGCGCAAGGAGTATATCAATGCGACACAGGTTTTTGCTGTTTTTTTTGATGCTGAGTCTTTCCGCTTGCACGTTTCAGGTGGAAATGCTGACACCCACAACGGATGTGTTGACCCCCGCTCCATCTTCTACTGAAACACTTAGACCGCTGATTACAGATACCCCCAGTTCCTCAGAAACACCAACACAGGCGTACACAGTCACACCTTCTCCCATTCCAACTTTCACCTCCACAGCCTTGCTACCAGGCGAAGGTATTTATCCGATTCGCTTTGCTGCAAATGGGACATTCATTGATATCGTGGATAGCATTTCCGCAGGAAAAAGCAGGACGTACTCGATCAACGCGCTCAAAGATCAGGTGATGTCCATTTCGATCCAGCAGAGTTCGGACGGCGAATGGACATATATTCCTATGGAGATTAAAGGTGCGGATGGGACAACGCTTTGTCCGTTACTGCATAATGTCGACTGTACGTTTTGGCGTGGTGCATTACCTGCCTCTCAGGATTATTTTGTAACGATCAGTCCCGTCGCGGATGCTTTGAATTTCACAATGCGCGTGACGATCCTTCCGCCGAGCTCGACAAAGCAAACTTTTAAATACTCTGCCAAAAACGGCGTTGCATCTTTTTTTTACGATGATGATTTTGCCCCCGTTCGCTTCAATGAGATCCCGGTGTATAAAGTTGAACCGGAGTTTGCACTCCAATATATAGATACAGAGGCCTATGCCAGTACGAACCTTTTGGAAGCATATTTTCTTTTCGGTTCAACGTTTCAAAGCGATATCGTGCAGAGTTGTACACAACCAGCTTCGTTAGGAGGCCCAGAGAGTATTGTGGGGGAGGTAAATATCAATGGCATCAACTATACGCGCAGTGAAGCAGCGGGAGTGGCTGCAGGGAATATTTACGAACAGATCTATCATCGAGCCGTGGTCAATGGTACCTGCTATGAAATCATCTTCTTCATTCATAGCACGAACATCGGTGTATATGCTCCGGATGCGGGAGTAAAAGAATTTGATCGAGCCGCGTTACTACAAAGATTCGAAGATACTCTTTCTACACTCCTCATTCAACAATAAATCGCGGATAGAATTAAGAAATTCAAAGGTCGAGTGTAGATGATTATGCGGTACTCTATGAAACAAGCCATTGAAGTATTTCTTGTGTTGATGTTGTCTGCCTGCACCGTCACTGAGTCGACGCCTACACAGTATGCTGATACCCCGTCGCCTGCCGAGATCAACGCACCGCTCGTGGAATCTCCGGTGCTGGTTTCTATTCATTTCATCAATGAACTCGACGGTTGGGGCGTGACCGAGACTCAAATCGTCCGCACGAATGATGGTGGGATCACGTGGTACAACGTCACACCGCCGGGAATAACCGAAGCCGGATATAACGTGGATTGGTTTGTGCTCGATGTCAACCACGTTTGGATCCAACAGCCGGACTTTGCAAACTTCCCAAACAGTGGTTTTCAGTTCAGAAC
>DAINRK010000612.1:0-2966 GCA_036741855.1 Anaerolineales bacterium | reverse complement strand
AGGTTTGATCTCTGAACGCGACAATGGTGGTTATTACGACCGCTTCAGAAACAGGATCATGATTCCGATCAGGGACGAAAACGGAAAAATGGCTGGCTTTGGTGCGCGCATTATCGACCCTGACGATGTCCCCAAATTTCTGAACTCACCTGAAACACCGATTTTTTCAAAAGGACGATTGCTTTATGGATTGGACCGGGCGCGCAAACCAATCCGAACTGCTGACCAGGCAGTGATCGTCGAGGGATATCTGGATGTCATTGCGTTGCATCAAGCGGGATATGATAATGTCGTCTCACCGATGGGTACGGCACTGACAGAAGACCAGTTACGTCTGCTCAAACGATTCACGCGCAAGATCATCCTTGCGCTTGACCCAGATACTGCTGGTCAAAGAGCAGTATTGCGCGGTCTGGATGCGGCGCGTTCGGCAATGGATCGCGAGGGTGAGCTTGGATTCGATGCAAAAGGTCTATTACGCAACGAGGCTCGCTTACAAGCCGATTTACGCGTAGCCTCCCTGCCCGATGATCTGGATCCTGATGAAATTGTCGCACGCGATAAAGATGAATGGGCACTTTTGATCGAGAAAGCAAAGCCAATTGTCACACATGTGATGGAATCTCTCGCTGCGGGGCAAAACCTCAATGACCCAAAGGTGAAGAATCAAATTGCAGCGCAGGTGCTGCCACTGATCGAAGATCTTCCAAGTGCATTAGAGCGAGACACCTATCGACAGCAGCTGGCGCGAATGCTGCGGGTGGATGAACGCTCTTTGGTCGGTATGCAGTCACAAGTCCCGCGGATCATGCCGGAAAAACGAATGCAAAACGTACAAAAACAGTCCATCGAAAAATCTGCTGTTGCTGTGTCGGTTTCATCCAATAAAAAAGTAGAGGCATATATCATCGGTGTATTGTTCGAAAAGCCGGCGCTGCTCTATCGTCTCGACAGGTTATTGCAGGAATATGGATTAATACCACTAACCCCGCATGATTTTGAATATACTGATTATCAGATGCTTTTTGGGTTGATCCGCGAGTCGGTGGAGCAGGATAAAACAGAACACCATGAATTTGTGGTGGACGCTGTCCCTGAGTCTTTGCAGGGGCTCTCACGAGAATTAGCGGCAGAAGCGGCAAAACAGGAACGGGTGGAAGAAAAGATGCTTGAGGAACTGCTGCGCAGTGTGATAAAACTACGCCGTGTGGCGGCTGGTGAAAATTTGAACCAGCTCAGATTCTTGCAGGAAGAAGCACATCAAGGCGGCGATTTGCGCGCGGCTTCCTACCAGGATCTGGTGTTAAGACATACAAGATTGTTGAGGGATTTGGATCAGGCATCGCGAAAGATGTCCTTAAAAAGGTTGGATTGATTTGTCGAGAAACGTAACAATTTTTGCATGATGGCGTCTGGTAAGAAAGGGAAGTTGGCTGCCATAAAAAAGCGATCCGCATCATTAATGGAAAAACGCACGAACAACATCATTCCACAATCGGAGCAATTAGAGGATATGTTGTTGGAAGATCAACGCGCAGAAAATCCGAACGATATACTGGTTGATATGAATGAAATAGAGGGTTTGGTGATTATGGGAGACGAGGTGGGAGATCCCGATATTGTCGTACTTGCCCGTCAGGAAGAAGAATTAATTGATGACGATATAATCGATCTGAAAAACCCTGTAATAGCCGCTGAACTTTCTGAAGACCCCGTGCGGCTTTACCTGGGAGAGATCGGTCGAGTCAAACTGCTCGATGCGGATAGTGAATTTCGTCTTGCGACGTTAATCGAAGCGAATCGCCTGGTAACAACAATTCGCCGCCATCCGCTCCGCAAAGGGCTTACATCTGCCTGTGCCATTTATCATGAACTGCTTACTGAAATGCTTAATTCGTGGGAACGCCTGATTGAGGACGCTATAAGGCTTCACCATAAGCTCCCAGATCTCGGTTTGATTCTCACAGAAGCGCAGGCATTACATTCGGGATGGGAATCAAGTGAACCATCGTATCTTCGTGCATATCTGGATAATGGAATGTGGGGTATCGATGAGTTGTGGAATACCATTGCGAGGAATGCTTATAGTGTCTTTCTGAGCCTTTACCTGCTCCCGTTAAATTATGCACAGTGGTTGCTCGATCATATCCGTCAAAACCAGCACCTGCCGAATCAAAGAACTTTATATCATAGCCTTCCATCCGACAAAGAGTTGCTTGCTGAATTGGAAGTAGCCGAAGTGCGCGCGGTCGAAGCCAGTCAGTCGCTGATTCGTGCGAACCTGCGCCTGGTCGTCAGCGTTGCAAAGCGGTATCTTGGGCGGGGCATTTCATTCGATGACCTAATTCAGGAAGGCAATATGGGGCTTCTGCGCGCAGTGGGCAAGTTCGACCCGCGTCGCGGTTTCAAATTCAGCACCTATGCTACATGGTGGATACGGCAATCCATCAACCGCTCGGTTGCAGAACAGGCGCGCACCATACGAATTCCTGTTCATCTTTTTGAATCCATCACCCGCATATTGCGAGTGCAGAGAATGCTTACACAGGAACTCGGACGCGACCCCACAAATGAGGAACTTGCGCTTGAGGTCGGTTATCTTCCGGCTTCCGATGTACAGGCAATTCTACGTGCTCACTCCGAAGAGACACCTCTGCCTCCTGACTTGCAACGCAGGCTGGAGATCGCCACATTGAAAATCGACCGTGTGCTCCGTTCCGCGGAAGAACCGGTTTCCATTGATGGACCGGTAGGGGACGAAGACTCCAGTTCGCTTGGCGATTTCATCGAAGATGAAGATGCACCCTCTCCCATGGATGCCGCCTCGCGCCAGATGCTGCGTGAGCAGGTGCAGAGCGCACTTACATCACTCTCTGATCGCGAACGCGAAGTGTTGGAATTACGCTTTGGATTGAAGGATGGAAAAGACCACACACTCGAAGAAGTGAGCAACTTCTTTGATGTGA
>DAINRK010000611.1:0-2986 GCA_036741855.1 Anaerolineales bacterium | reverse complement strand
GCTCAGTCTGGATGTGATCTATCTGTGTGATGATATAGATGTCGCACGGTTTGCAGCCATAGGTCGGTTCGGGTACTTCAGGCACATTCTCGGTGCAAAAGAGGTGCCAGTGGGTGAAGTGCTGGCGGCACACCTGGCACAGGTAGCCCGCTCCCATGGAAAGAACGGTGAGCTTTGGAGAGAGAGAGCAACGCATGAACTGATCTCGTTATTACGAGATGATTACCCCACGTTGATGGGAGTCCTTGGTGCCTTAAGCGATGTGAGCGTTTAAAGCCAAAGGATTTATGAGCGAAGGACGAGAACTTATGTACCAACCATCAACACAGAGGGTTTTCCAACCGATACCGGCTGATGTTGAACGCATTGGAAAGGTCGTGCTCAATGCAGCATTCAAGGTTCATACGACGTTAGGACCCGGTTTACTCGAATCCGTGTATCAGGTGGCGATGAAACATGCCATTGAGAAAAGCGGAGTTACTGTCAAGACAGATGTTAAACTGCCGATCATGTTCGAAGGCATTAAACTTGACTCTGGCTTGCAACTTGATCTGCTGGTTGAAAAGTGTGTCATCGTGGAGCTTAAGTCTGTGGAACGAATGAATCAACTATATCAGAAGCAGCTTCTAACGTATCTGCGCCTGAGCAGAATCCGTCTTGGATTCCTGATCAATTTCAATGTACCCTATTTGAAAGATGGCATCAAACGCATGGTCGCTTAATGACAGACTTCTCTTTTGTTCAAATCACCGATCATCACTTGCTGGAATACCCGGAACAATTACGAGAAGGCTTTTCTCCGGGGCACGCGTTGCGCATGGTGATGAAACACATTGCAGAAAACGTCGCGGAGAAAGCAGATTTCATCATCTCGACTGGAGACCTGGTGGAGCCACCCACAGACACGACCTACCAGTGTGCCGTGAAGCTGCTTGGTGTGCAGTCATCTGCCGCTTTGCCGGGACCTCAAAAAGTCAACGTCGAAGGATTAAAAGAGTACCCGATGTATTTCCTCCCCGGCAATCATGATGACCGCGAATTAATGACGCGCTATCTTTTTCCAGACTCAAAAGCACCTGCTTTATATAATTTCACGTTTGTACATAAAGGCATTCAATTCATTTTTATGGATTGGGGTGCCGAATCAAAGGGTTTCTTCTTCCCCGAAACGCGCGCCTTTCTCGCGAAGTCTCTAAAGTCTGATCTGCCATCGGTTATTGTCTGCCACCAGCATGTGAAACCGATCGGCAGCCGCTGGCTGGATGAATTCATCGCCAAGGATATCAATCAGTTTTGGGAGATTGTTGCCAAGCCAGGCGTCAAAGAAAAAATATTGGCAATCCTCTGCGGTCACGTTCACATTACCTATGAAGAGGAATACCGAGGCATTCCCATTCTGGGATTGCGCTCTACCGGATATCCCTTTGCGAAAACAGATGATCTTTTGATACTCCTCGCACCGCCACACTATCGATTTATCAGCATCCAAAATAATGTTTTAACGTCACGTATTTACAAAGTGCTGATTTAATTGTTTTTAAACACGAAGGACACAAAGGACTCAAGGAAAAATTTTGGATTTGTGATTTTAGATTTATGATTACGGAAGGCAGAGGAGTCTTCCATGAACGAACATGAGCTAAAGCGAAGAACCAAACAGTTTGGTTTGCGTGTGATTAAATTAGTTGAGTCTTTGCCCAATACAAACACTGCGCGAACAATCGGTAATCAATTGCTCCGTTCAGGAATGTCTGTGGGAGCGAATTATCGGGCAGCGTGCCGTGGAAGATCAAAAGCAGATTTCATTGCGAAAGCAGGAATTTCGCTCGAAGAAGCCGATGAATGCCTATATTGGATGGAGATGCTACAGGAAGCAGGAATTTTTCCTGCGGAAAGACTAAAAGAACTGATGAAAGAAGCAGACGAACTTGTTGCAATCTTCACTGCGTCCATCAAAACTGCCAGAGCACATCTCAGTAAATAAATTGACGCAACTTACCATTAATTACTCTAAAATCAACAATCTGAAATCAAAAATGGAGCATTTATGGAAATTCAGCGAACTAAAATAGGCTATCTTGTCGGCGGTGGATTGAAGGAGAGTTTCCGCGTGCGGTTGATAGTATCGCCACAGGAGATTCAGGAAGGCGCGTTCGTCGTCATCCAGAGCGGTGACTGGAATTACTACGGCATCGTCACCGACATCCAGCTTGGCTCCACAGACCCGCGCTTCGCCGATGAGCAGACCGAAGTCCGGTTTCCCGCGAATATCGCCCGGGCGCTGCATGGGCAGACGTTATACGCTAACCTTGAAGTGTTACCCAATCTCATGCTGGAGATCGGGCCCGAACCGGGCACTCCTGATTACGTCGATTGGCAGGGCATGATCAACGCGGGATTGAAGGATCCGCCGCGCGTCTTGCCGGTCAAGAATGTGCCACCACATCATGCTCAAGTCTTTTTGGCGGATGAAGGCGATATTGCAGAGATCTTCGGTGAACCGGGCCGGGGTGGCAACTTTATTATTGGATATACGCGCGAACAGAACCATCCTGTTTGTATCGACCTGGAGAAATTTGTCCAGCGGTCGTCGGGGGTGTTCGGGGCAACGGGAACAGGCAAGTCGTTCCTGACGCGCGTTGTGTTGGCAGGTCTCATCCAATCGAACAAAGCCTCCGTGCTGGTGCTGGATATGCACAACGAGTATGGTTTTGACGACGTGGCCTCAGATACGAAGCATCCCGTTGTGGGGTTGAAGAGCAAGTTCAAGTCCAAGGTAAGAGTCGTTGGCCTGGGAGCAGGCGGCACCATCCGAGGCCAGGTCCCGGACTTTAATCTGGAGATCTCAACGAACGATATCTCCACATCCGATATTGAAACGCTGGCGCGCGAGTTAAATCTCAAGGAGACAACGTCCTCCACTTCCAACTCTTCGCGGTTCATCGCCTTGAACTGTGTGAACCAGTCCTGCCTGAACGACGCATAC
>DAINRK010000610.1:0-2998 GCA_036741855.1 Anaerolineales bacterium | reverse complement strand
GCGCATCATCTTGGTGAGGCTGGAGGATGTGCGGAGTTGTCCTACTAATCCTGCGGAATGAAATGTAGAACCACTCGTTAATTCATGACGTTCGATAACGATGATATCCTTCCAGCCCATTTGCGTGAGGTGATAGGCGATACTACACCCACCGACACCTCCACCGATGATGACTGCCTGTGCGTGTGTTGGGAGTTCCATGAAAATCTCCATTGACATTTGTGTTCGGTGGTCGAGTGCGAAGCGTATCGAGACTACCACTAAGCAAATCGCCCCTCGTTAACAATTGGTCTCGATACGTCCCGCGAAAAGCATGCAGGTCTACTCAACCACCGATGCCATCTTGAATCACCGAAGTATAAATGAAATCAAACTTCTTTTAACCACCTTTGATATTCATTCCCACTTACACTTTTTTCATAACGCTCAAAATACTTCTGACCATACCCGGCATAATCAAAATCCAGTTGTGAAACGCCAATCTGAACCTGCGCCCACATGGCCTCGCGTAGATCGGACATGATCTTCATCAGTTTTTGGTGCGCGTGTTGCGAGTTAGTGGGATTGCCGAAATACGCGCGAAGCAGTATTTCATCCTGTTCGGCATTGAACTCATGTTGCACTGCGAAGTTGCCCAAATCAAAAAAGATATCTCCCATGCCCGCGTATTCCCAATCCAAAATGCGGATGCGCGTGCCGTCGTCGATGAAGTTGCCGTTGAGCAAATCATTGTGGCAGGGACGCGGCTTGAGTGGCTCGCGGTACATTGCCTTTTCAATCTCACGCGACTTTTCAAGATACCAGTCCATTTTATCTGGGAGCTTCACATTGAAGCTGCTTGCCGTCTTCGCATATTCTTCTGCAACACGAAAAGGAGAGAACGAGCCAGGAAAGATATCCAGCGCGTGATAGGCTTTCATCGAGTCGAGCACTCGTTTGATGTTTTCCTCTGTTCCTATCTCCTCAGCAGGAATTCCTTTGCCTGTAATAAATCGCGCGACGATATACCCTTCGGGTTCAAGAAATGCAATCGGTTCGGGAGCGATGCCAATTTGGGATGCCAGCAGACTGCATTCATATTCAATTTTGCGATCGATGCCGAGATATTTCGTTTCAGTACCACCCATGCGCAGGACATAGGATTCGCCATCCTCAGTGATCTTGTAATTCTTGTTGGTGATGCCCCCAGTTAATTCTGTGACGATAAGCTTCGATGCTGATGAAAATTGCGGAATGCGTTGAAGAATGGAGTCGAGGTTCATTGAAGCACGAATGGGATGGAATTTGCAAATTATACCTGTAGATAGCCGCGCAATTCTTCAAGTCAATTTTTATGTTCCCATAATTAGGTTTAGGTATTCGGGTTTGACTTGCCACAAATCCCATGATATCGCCAGTCCATCTGCATCTTTACATGCCACAATGTCTGATCGGATTTGTTCGACCGTCGGCACGTGGACGCCTTCCACTTCAACCAGTGCGATTCCCGCGAGCAAATTCGTAATGCCAGCGTTTCGTCCGCGGTGGATTTCGTGGGCGATGGATTCGGATTCCAGTCCATCTTTTGAGAAGGATAAGCCGGTCGCTTCCCTCATAATTTTGTCTGCTGCTGTTTCGTCCAGGTGGTATCTCGTGCTCAGCCAATTCGACAGTGCGTGAAATTCGAATGGCAAACCAGCAGGTCCAAAAACGCGTGGATAGGTCATGAGCTTGATCCAATCGCAGGTTTTGTTTAATGCAGAGAGGTCTTGCCCAACCATGCGAGTCAGAGTGGGAGAGAAGCAATCCAAGCCAATGTTGAGTCCGTGTGTGCGACCTAATTTCGCGGCATACTCGATGATGTGAGTGATGCTATCGAATCGAAACGCGAAAAAGGATTCCAGCAGGGAATTGTCAGTTTGTGTGAATAAGGTTCGGATGAAGATTTCGGCGCGATCCGCGTCGGTGAGGTATGTCTCAATTTGACGGCGAACAGCTTCAAGGTCCAAGCCTGAATCGGATGCGATCCGCTGGCAGTATTTGCAGAAGCAGCCCAAATGTCGCTCTGGATCCTCCGCAGGTGAGGGGAAACGCATCCGGTCGAAAAATAGTCCCTGATATGTGCCGCGTTGCGCGGCAACTTCGATTCGTTCGGCGATCCATTCCTGCACGTCTGTGCGGTTGGGACAAATGAACGTAAATTCCGGCAATCCTTTAAAACCCCCTACAGGTTTGCCGCGCAAATTAATGGTCTGCCACTCAACGGGAAGAGCAAAACCCGCGTCGGAGGCCAGCAATGGATGCCAGCGATAGAGCATTGCTTTGTGACGCGCGGTTTCTTCAGCGACAGCTTCTTCAAGACGAGAGGGCAAATCCCAGCCGAGGATCACAATGGAGATTGGAATGAGCTCGAATGCCTGTCGCAATCGCCTGCGGACTTTGGCAGACGTAGCATCGCGCGGCGCGTATTCGAGATATTGAACGGCGATAGTCCTCATTTTGGCGGGAAGACATCGAGAACCGTGAAGTCCACCCAGAACAAGCCTTTTGTGTTGGGAATCTTATCAAGCAGAGCCTGACCAATGTCTTTGGGTGGGTCTTGCAAATTTTGCCACCAGGTTTTATCGGCAGGGTAACCATATTGAAAACCGACGGGCGACGGCGTAAAGGCTTGTCCCCATTCTACAAATTCATTCACCATCTGATCAAAGGATTCAAACTGCTGACTATCATCCACAAAGAAGATTCCATCACGTTCATTGGGCGGCATCCAATTCTTGTCCCAATGCTTGAGGAACAATTGATAATCAGGATTATGTTTGCGTACTGCCGCGACCCAACGCTTGGCTTCTTCATCAGTAATGGGCTGCCCCTCAGGTCCGCTCGTGGATTTGTACCACTCCACGTCAACGCCAAAGCCAATGACGCTGGGATGATGTTTGTATTGATTGAGGACAATATCGATCAGTTCATCCACACTGGCGTTGCCTGGCTCTACTTGCAGCCAGACCTCGAACCC
>DAINRK010000609.1:1056-3008 GCA_036741855.1 Anaerolineales bacterium | reverse complement strand
TAGGTCCCGGTGGGCTTCCTGGTCTTCAAAACCTGTGGCGGGTCGCGTTGCGGGCTGCGGTGGGTTCGACTCCCATCCACTCTCGCCTATTACTAGAGATCCTAAAGTTTTTTCGGTACGTTGGAAATCACAGTTGTAGAGTAGTCTTCCTGGTGCAGATACTCTTTCACAATGAAAACCCTTAGGGTCTCACACTTATAAACAAGGTGTTTATGTCCATTCCCGAAATTGATCTTCTTACAAGTCACGTTTCAAAAATCTTTCGTGTGGAAGATGTCACAGCGGGCAATCCAAAAGAATGGATCGCGCGTTATCGTGGTCATCTGTTGAGCGAGGATACGGCTGCCGCATATGATCAACTGGCAGATTCATTGCGCCAGTACGATATCACACCGCTCTTTCGAAAAGAGGAGGGGAATAAGCAGTTGATTTTCCTTGTGCCCAGTCCAATACCTCCGAAAACATCCTCACGGGTGCTCATAAATGTCATTCTCTTCATCTTAACAATTATTAGCGTGATGCTCACCGGTATCGACGTGCCGGCTGATGCCGTTCCACCCGATAGTCCGTTCTCACTTACTTTCCTTCTCCGTTATCTTTGGACAGGCTGGCCGTTTGCTCTCAGCATGATGGGCATTCTCTTCGCGCATGAAATGGGACATTACATTGCATGCCGCTATTACAAAGTGCCTGCAACATTGCCATACTTTTTGCCGGCACCCTTTATCAGCCCATTGGGGACGTTAGGCGCGTTCATCATTATGCGAGGAATCCCAAAGAACAAGCGCGTGTTGTTTGATGTTGGTGTGGCTGGCCCGCTCGCCGGATTAATCGTTGCCATCCCGGTTTTGTTCATTGGGTTATCCATTTCCCCGCTGGGCCCCATCGAGCCACCTCCACCAGGCATGTCTGGGTTACTTGAAGGCAACTCGATATTCTATTTATTGTCCAAGTATGTGGTATTTGGTGAATTGCTCCCTAAACCTGCAAGCATGGGTGGGTTGTCTCCTGCGTTGTATTGGCTGCAATATTTTTTCAGCGGTCAACCAATTCCGTTCAATGGACTGGATGTACAGCTCCATTCAGTTGCATTGGCTGGCTGGGCAGGTCTGCTCGTCACTGCCCTGAACCTCGTACCAGTGGGAACATTAGATGGTGGACACGTTGCTTATGGCTTGTTCGGAGAGAAGGCGCGCAGGATTTTTCCATTTGTGATCGGCGGGTTGATTGCACTGAGCTTCCTGCCATCTTTGTTGACACTCTCGCTTAGCGGATTTAATTTTAGCTGGCTGTTGTGGGTGATGATCTTATTCTGGCTGGGCAATGTCCGTTCCCAGCCACTTGATGATATTACCGAACTGGACGCGCCCCGGCGTGCGCTTGGCTTCTTCACTCTGCTCCTATTTGCTTTGCTCTTCACGCCGATACCGATGGTAGTTTACTAATGCAGGCGTTACGAAAACTTCTCAATGTTTTTTTATTCTCAGCATTCCTTCTTTCCGCCTGTGGCACTTCAACAAATTCGATTACGAGAACACCGCGTCCCGATGCTACACCTAACGTGTCAGAGCCGAATACGCCGACACCTGCGGCGAGCAACCTGAACGTCCAAATCGATACACTGCGTGGCGTCCAGGTGCAAGTCTGGCATCCCTGGTTTGGCGCGGAGGCAAGTCTGTTTGAATCGCAGGTAGAGCAATTCAATACAGAAAACGAGTGGGGCATTATCATCAGCGCAGAGAGCAAGAACAATTACAGCGAGCTGTTTTTTCAAACCGATGACGCGCTGAAAAATTCGAATGCTCCCGAAATTGTGATCGCGTTCCCCGAACACGCGTTGGGCTGGCAGGATAATGTTGTGGATTTGAATCCATATGTGAATGATCCACTTTATGGCTGGGATACGGCCGAAATTTCGGATTTCCCATTGGTAATTTGGACTCAGGATGAAG